>NZ_JBLVQN010000038.1:0-59923 GCF_058323225.1 Neobacillus sp. PVCKKU3 | reverse complement strand
CTATTGTGAATTAGAAAACTACTCTCAATATAATTTTCGTGACACAACAGTTATATCCGGTGGTGCCAAAGCTAATGAAAAATAAATGAAAAATACGTAATAGAAAATTCATTTGGCTCTCATATTATGGAAATAACGTACTCAATTACGCTGCTACAGGAATGTGTGAGCGTCTTTGAGTAAAATAGGAATCCGTTTTTCCTTATCGAAGTAATGGGGGAGGCAAGTTGAAAAAACGCATAAAAAAAGTATCTAATTACTCTAATTGTTAATTAAGGGAGGTGTGACTTTTGGCTAAAAATGTACTTTGTGGAAGTAAATAATGGTACCTAATGGGGCGATGGAAACAATTTAATGTAGAAACTATTTATGAAGTCAGTCATAAATGATGACAGGAATCCCTAACAGAAAAACCGATCGCAAGGCATTAATTACTCAAGTCAATTTTTTTTGGGAATAGCCTTGCAAGGTTTTCTTCCTATTTTGTTTTAGTAAAGATTTTTCCATTGTTTAGCTCACACCAATCCGATAATTCGTCATAGGTTTCCTTATTTCCGTATTTTTCAAAAAAAGCTTCCTTATTATCGAATACTTCCATATCACCATTTTCTAGTAATGTTACCATTTGATAAGGATTTAATAGAAAAACCTTGGAAACAGCTATTAATTCACCTATATGTACATTATCAGCTATATTTTCCATTATTTCCGCTCCTTTTACAGATCGCATCTAGTTAAAACTTCTTAAAGTATTTACCAAAAGTGTCGATATTATTATTGTGCCTATTATCCCAAAAACCATAGGGCAGAATGGGAATTGTCAAAATAAATGGCATGAGTCCAGTTATTAACTGAACTCATGCCAAATTAGCTTTTGGTCAATATTCGTCTTCGCTATACATTGCAGCGATAAATTCATGCAGTTTGTCTTCTTCATAATCGCTTAATTCCCTCATGGGTATGACAGTTTGATGTTGAGGGTCACGCCCGCGTATTTCAGCAACTAATTTCTCATCTAGAAATACATTAAAAGCGGGTTCATTTTCATGGGATGGTTGAATTGGTTCTTTTCGAAAATTCGGTTTATGTTCTGACATAATAAACTCCTTTTCTCACTAAACTATTTATCCCTCATTATCACCCAATCTTCTGCCTTTATGTAATTGCCATAAATATAACGTATTTTTTAATTAATTTTTAATCATATTCCACTAAGAAATAAGAATGAAGAAACGGGGGAGAATAAATATGTAGCGAATTCTGTACAAATCAAGAATTCTGGGGATAACCTGGTTTCACGTGTGAAAAAATTTAAGATGAAAGGATAGATCGGATGAGTGACCAATCATGGAGAGTAGACTCTTATCAAGAAGGACCATATAAAATAAGTGTTAGGAAAAATTTAGAGAATGATCGGGTAGACGAAGGTGATTTGCCTGAAAACGAACGTCCTGAACGAATCAATCTTAAAAATAAGAAGTGAATAGATCTGGATATCCTCAAAACGCTATTCTTGTTGTGCTAAAGGGGACTTAAGATAGCCCTTCCAATAAAGAAGGGCTTATCCAATGTATCTGCAGGTTGAAAAAGACTGAAATTAAATCAGCTCTTTCTCTGATTCCTTCGTATAATGCACTACTTGATCAAGTTTGCCATTCTTGAGTTTTACTGCCCATTCTGGATCAGCTAGCACAGCACGGCCGACGGCTACATAGTCAAATTCGCCTGCTTTGATTTTTTCATCTATAATTCCGAGATTGTCTACAATTGTTACATTATCATTATCCTGATTGCTCAGATAGGCGCGGTTAATTCCAACAGAACCGACCGCAATCGTTGGCTTTTTAGTAATTCGTTTCGTCCAGCCTGCCAAGCCTAATGATGGATCTTCATCTTTAAATTCAGGTTCCCATATTCGTCTTGTCGAGCAGTGGAAAATATCTACGCCAGCTTCAACCAAAGGGGTGAGCAATTGTTCAAGTTCAGTAGAGTTATTCGCTAATTTGGCTTGATAATCGGTTCCTTTCCATTGTGAGTAGCGAAGGACAATTGGAAAATCTGGTCCGACTGCTTTCCGGCAAGCACGAACAATATCTGCCGCGAATTTTGTCCGCTCTCCTAGATCCCCGCCATACTCATCTGTCCGCTTGTTCGTTAATTCCCAAAAAAATTGATCAATTAAGTAGCCATGCGCTCCATGCAATTCAATTCCGTCAAAGCCGATACGCTTCGCATTTGCTGCAGCTTCGGCGTATGCATTAATCATTTCCGTGACTTCTTCTTTTGTTAGAGCCTTTATTTTCTCATTTCTTTGGCCTCTTAAAGTATATCCAGACGGGCTCACAGGAGGTGCGTCAATATTTGGTTCACTTCCTGCTTTCCGTGCGGCACCTACATGCCATAATTGTGGAATGATTTTCCCACCTGCTTCATGTACTTCCTTCACTACATTTGCCCAGCCATTTAAGGCGTCCTCACCATAAAAACGGGGGATATCGGGGCTCACTACTGCAGCTGGGTGGTTGATCGCTGTTCCTTCAGTTATGATGAGTCCAATCCCATTCTCTGCACGTTTGCGGTAATATTGTGCAACGTTTTCCCCTGGGATACCTTCTGGTGAAAACATTCTTGTCATTGGGGCCATCACTAACCGGCTTGCTAACTTTTTATTTCCAAATGGTACAGATTGAAACAATGTATGACCTGCGTACTTTTGATCCAAGTCGGGCACTTCCTTCCATTCATTCGTTATATAGTGCTTCCTTTATTCTACAGTTCCTATATAAAAATATAAACTTATAAGTCTTAGGAGAAAAAGACAAGTCTAAGATCATCTTTTAAGCCGTTCTCTTTTGGAGTACCAACAAAGGACAACACAAGTATAAATGCAATGTATTTCACGATTGAAATCACATTCCTTTTTTTTATAGGTGAAATAAATTAGCGGTTCCGTAATGCAACTTCATTAAATATAATAAGAAGCTTTGTCCTTAATTTAGTAACCAGCAGAAGTAGAATAAACGGAGATTTTTCGATTAAATGCAGAATGGAACTTGTTTCAGTGTAAATAAGGGAAGGTTTTCCGATTATGCAATGCAAAATCCCCCATTTTCGCGTTTTTCGATTCAATAGGCGGAATCTTTCCGTCTATTTAAGCTGTTTTTTATTATTTTCACTAATTAAGCGAAATTTTTCCGTCTATGATTATTGAGTCATTATTTATAATTGTTATCATTGCATTAGTGGTATCATAGGGAGCAAGAAAACACGATTTTTTTGTAAAAGTAAACAAAAATACAAGGAGGAAGATCGCATGACAGTTAAAATAAAAGTTTATTCGGATTATGTTTGTCCATTTTGCTTCTTAGCAGAACAACCTCTTGAGGAAGCCATCAAAGGAAAAGATGTAGAAGTGGAGTGGATGCCTTTTGAGCTTCGTCCGTACCCAAACGAAACGTTAAGACCAGAGGGAGATTACTTACAAAGAACATGGAAACAGTCCGTTTATCCGATGGCTGAACGAATGGGAATAAATATCATTTTGCCAAATGTATCCCCACAGCCTTATACACATTTTGCATTCGAAGGTTATCAATTTGCAAAGGAAAAAGGTAAGGGGAATGAGTACAATATTCGTATGTTTCGTGCCTTTTTCCAAGAAGAGCAGGATATTGGCAACATTGATGTGCTTACAAAATTAGCTGGTGAGATTGGGCTTGATGAAAAAGAATATCGAGCTGCACTTGAGAGCCGAACTTATCGGGAAGCCCACCAAAAGGCTTTGCAACATGCATATAATGAAGCTGAGATTACGGCAGTTCCCACATTCATAATTGGAAATACAGGTGCAGCGGGTATTCGGTCAAAGGAAAACCTAGAACAAATTATTAATGAAGAAATAAACAAACAGAAAGTTAGCGGAATTACCGAAGGAATGGCTTGTGGGATTGATGGATGTTAATGTTAATTATGCAGTATGTTTAGGAATTTGTGAAAAAAAGTAATATTGATAAGAAGACTTTCATTCATCAGTTGAAATAGCTGCCAGACGGCAGCTATTTTATCCCATAAAGAATAACGGCCAACTATCTTAAAGGTAGTTGGCTTTATTCATGGTTTTGGAAATATATGGGGTTAATTGAATAAAAGGTAAAGACAGGATCGCCAGGGCGATTTTTTTCTTATATGGCCAAAGTGGCAGTTTAAGAAGAAATTGTTTGGTTAGTAACGAAAATAATAGTTTACTCGTCAGAAGTTAAAGGACTTTGTTTGAATACTTATGCATTAAATGGAGGAGAAGCATTTGAAAACAATAGGTTTAATAGGCGGAATGTGTTAGGAGTCTTCCATAGAATATTACCGAATTATCAATGAGGAAGTTAAGCGGCAATTGGGCGGATTACATTCTGCAAAGTGTATTTTATACAGCGTTGATTTTGAAGAAATTGAACGGTACCAGGCTAGTGGGGAGTGGGAATCCGCGGGGCTTGTCTTGGCTAAAGCCGCTCTGTCTTTGGAAAAAGCAGGAGCAGATTTCATTGTGATTTGCACAAACACCATGCATAAGGTCATCGATTATATTTACGAGAAAATAACTATACCGATCCTCCATATAGCAGATGCAACCGTTAAACAAATACAGAATATGAAGTTTAATAGAATTGGGTTACTTGGCACTAAATATACAATGGTGGATGACTTTTACAAATCTAGAATTGTGGAAAATGGGATAAAGGTATTGATACCAGATAAAGAGGAGATTGATCGAATAAATAGTGTCATTTATGATGAATTATGTCTTGGTACAATCATCCAAACCTCTAAAGAATATTATAAAAAAGTGATCAAAAATTTAGTGGACAGGGGAGCCGAAGGGATTATATTAGGATGTACGGAAAATGGAATACTGGTGAAACCAGAGGATTCCGTAGTTCCATTGTTCGATACAACTATCATCCATGCTATTGAATCAGTAAATAAAGCGTTAGAGCTATGAAAATAATTACACGGGTTTAATAAATCGAGTTAAAGAGTATTTTTCAATGACCTTGGACGGTTCTCCTTCCTTGCTTTGGGACTACAGAACCGTCCTGATATTAAATTTTGAAACATATGGAAATATCATACAAAAAATCTGCCACTATTTTTATGACTTCAACCTATTCGTAATTTTTGAAATGCTAATCCACATAGAAAGAAACATGAATATTCCAAAGATATCAGAAACAATAACATTGTGACCGAAAAATAAGCTTTCATAATGAAATAATGGTGTATTGTAAATCGCGATAAAAAATGAAAATGCCAAAAAAATAAGGCTTAGTTTGCTTTTTGTTATTCTATAAAAGACGTATAGGAGAGCAGTATAGGTCCAAAACTGTGAGTCAAACCATGCGTGAGATAATCGAATTTCAGGTTTACTATGGAAATACGTCGAAACTAAAACTAATAAAACGAGAAAGGCAAGAATCGGGGCAAACTTCACGAATTGTAAAAGCCTAACAAAACTATTTTTTATAACTGGGGTTGGATTTTCTGCAAGTAATTTTTTCGTAATAGAATGATTGAAAAAGATAACCAATAAACTACAACCATAGATGATGAACTGCATGACTTTTCCTCCAAACTTTTTCACTTAAACTATGAATAAAGACTAACATAATAAAAGGAAATTTTACATTATTTTTCCTAAATTTAAGTATAAGTGATCATTTCTTGCTTTATTGTATAGAAATTTGTGAAATTTTAGTTGGAGCGCTGGTTATGGCTGCACTATTTCAGATTTAACAATGGTTCGTATCGATGGTGGCATTTCTTCCAATTAAGCACAATAATTAATTAAGGGGCTGTACCAATAGTCCGAAGATTTTTGGTACAGCCCCTTTTCTCTATTTTCAACATCCATCCAGTTTATTTTACTGGACCCTTAGTAATCTCAGTAAGTTTAGAATTGACGGCAAAGATTTTCGCGTTTAAATCAGTTATTCCAAAGCCGGCTAATCGTTTAGAGTGCATATCTAAATACTGTTCAGCTGTTTCTTTTGTTTCGAAAACATAAATTCCACCTGCTTCATTTGTTTCAGGACTTTCTGTCCAGATCTTCCATATGAAGCCAGGTTCTTCATTAATACTATTCGCTAAATCAGAAAACGCCTCTGCCATTTCATCCCCGAATGGTCCAGTCATGTTGAAATCCACTTGTAATACGTATGCCATTGTCATTCTCCCTTATTTTGAAGTAGTGGTAAAATACAATTCTCCTAGAATCTCCTTCACTTGATAACTATCTTTTGAAAGTTCTTTTTCAATAAAGTTGTTAATCTCCGATTTTTCAACATCATACATCACTTCAATTTCTTTTGAAAAAAGAAGTTTCTCTTTTTCAAGCAAGGTCGAAAGAGGTGGTTGTTGTTTTGGTTGTAGTTCTTCCAGATTTAGAACCTGCTTTAATCCGGCAGCATAGTTTTCCAATGGACGTGCACCGACAATTTTTACCCCTTTATTTTCTTCATTGACGATGATAATGGTCGGGAATCCACGAACACCGAGGTTTCGGGCCAACATGAAATCCTCATTTAATAATTGCTGTCCGGTTTGTTGTTCCGCTTCATTTACAATAGCTGTTCCATCAAGTCCAAGCTTTTTGACAATCTCGATTAAAACGGATTCATCTGAAATATTTTGATTAAATGCGAAGAGGGCTTCTCTTGCACGTCGTAAATATTCAAAGGTCAATATGTCGTTATGATTTTTTTGAATCACTTTAAAGACACGAGACGGGGGATAGGATGATTCAACGGGATTGTTAATCATGAGCGAACCATCAATTGGCATGCGGGAATATTCGCCAACTTCTCTCCAGTGACCAGCCACGTCTGCAGGTTTAAAGATGCCATTTGCAGGATCAATGGGGCCATCATGCCATTTTTCCAGCAGCCCGCCCATAACCGTATGGAAGTTAAAATGCTGGCCATACTGTTCTACAAAACGGCGAAGCACTGGCTCGAGTGCCCAGCAATGAGAGCAGATCGGGTCCGTCACATAATATACATTAACGGTTTTCTTTGGTTGATTGAAATCAATGATTTCCATATTTTCCTCTTCCACTGACCCACATACACCTGTTTCTAAATCACAAATCATGTTATTATTTTCTTTCAAGTCACCATACCGCCTTTCTTTTTTTAAATAAGGTCAGGCCAAAAAGCTGACCATTAAGATTTGATTTTATATTTGTTGTACAATTGCATTGTAGTACATAACGAAAAACACAAATACCGATAGTTCATTGGATTTATCGTATATACAACACATTTTAAAAATTGTCGTAAAAGTAGGAGGTACTTTTGAATGGATCAGGAAAAAACGGACCCCCGTATTCTTCGGACACGTAAATTAATCATGGATTCTTTTATTGAACTTTCAAGTAAAAAGGAATTCAAGGATATTACCATTAAAGATATTACAACAGAGGCGATGGTCAATCGTGCGACGTTTTATTATCATTTCGAGGATAAATATGACTTGCTGGAAAAAGTATTATCAGAGGTTTTGCTGATCAATTTGAATTCCGAACAGGTCGAGCAAAACGAATTAAATGAAGAAGTGCTCGTTAGTATTTTTCTAGCCATTACGAATTTCCAAAATTCTTTATCGAATCGCTGCCATAGAGGGTACGAAGACACCATAGCCCACATTATCAGGGATCAACTAGAAGTTATTTTTTACAAAATGTTACTAAAAAGGCATTCAATAGACGAACATGAAGCACTAAAGAGAACAGCCGTAATGTTAAGCTGGGGAACCTATGGAGCGTCTGTAGAATGGAGAAGAAATAGAGAGGTACCACCGGAAGAATTTATCAAATCGCTTATTCCGTTTATTATATATGGGATTGATTTTGAGACTATCAATCAATAGGTGAAGCATGGGGACGGTTCTCGTGCTTCATTTATTGGCAGACTGGAGCGATTTTCAATCTGAGGATTAAGAGATTAGTTACATGTACTAGGGAGAGGTAAAAGCTAGATTTTCATTATCGTCACATAAAGAATAAACGCCAACTATCCCAAAAACCGGGAAGTTGGCATTATTCATTAGTCGGAAATTCTCTTTTTCCAAACCATTTGTAAATGTCCTCTGGACGGAGAACAACCTATAGTTGGACTAACTCAACTAAAAAAAACGGAGGTAAGTTTATTAAATATGTAATTTATCATCCTTTTAAGATAGGTTCTTTTCCTCCCAGTGCTTCTGTAATACTTCTTGCTGCCTTTTTAAGTTTGTCTCCACAAATAGAAACATAATTTTCGTCAAGATTTGTAGCAAAACCGAGACAGGCAATAACCATGGCGATTTGGCCGCTAAAATCAAAAATGGGGGCTGCAATACCGAATACCCCTGGTGTATGTTCTTCATAACTTACTGCAAATCCCTTGCTACGTACTTCTTTTAAGGTCTCCTTATAGGTTTCTAAGTCGGTAATCGTCTTATCGGTAAATTGTTTCAAATTTACTTTTTCAAGAATTTCCTCCACCCTAGAATCTTCCATATAGGCCAAGTAACACTTACCGAAGGAGGCACTCGTGATTGGGAAATGCTGCCCTAATTTAACAGACACATGAACATGGTAATCTGGAACATCCAGTTCTTCCTTTGCGACGTACATTAAGCGATTATCGGAGATGGGTTCAAGTAAAACACTTGTCATCCGCGTTTCCTCACACACCCATTTAAGGTGGGGCTGAGCCAGTTTGAGGTAATCAATAAATTCCGATGCACGAGAACCTAATATGATCAGATAGGAGCCAAGACTATACTGTTTTGAGTCCGCATCATACGAGACGAATCGATTATGATTTAATAATTTTAAGATTCTATGACAAGTACTTTTGTTGATTGATAAATTTTTAGAGATTTGCGACAACGAGCGTTCTTTACTCTTATATCTACTTAAATATTCTAAAATCTTAATCGCTGCCTCAAGCGCAGGGACCTCCGATTTTTCTCTTTCATTGGGTTTATCCATACCGTAAACTCCTTTTTATAATCTTCCGTAACTCAATTATACAAGCTTAAAGGAAAAAGCAAATATGCCGTACAATTATTCCTTATGTATATTTTCAGAAAAAACAAAAAGATATAATGTGTCAAATTATAAATTGTAATCCTTTAATTGTCTAATATTTTATTTTATTAAAAAAATTAAAAATATTATTGACGAATTGATTGTGCGAATAGTATTGTTGTTCCAATAGTGGTACACAATTCCCTGTGTGAAACAACAATATGAATCTCTTAAAGTATCTATTAGCCCAACCATTTTGGGAATAGAAATTTTTTTGGGATTAATGTTCCGTATACGGAACATTTGGATTATATGTGGAACATTTACATCCGATTAACTCTCTCCATCGGATGTAATAGTTGAACTCATCAGGGCAAAGGATTTTAAGGATATTTAAATTAAGGAAGGAAAGTGAAAAAAGTGGATTTTCGATTATCAGATGACATTCAATTTTTAAAGCAAAGTATTCGTGATTTTATTGATAGTGAAGTAGATCCATTGGCAATGGACATTGAAGAGAATAATGAAATTCCTGAAAAAATTATGAACATGTCCAAGGAAATGGGATTGTTCGGATTAAGTATCCCGGAGGAATATGGCGGTATCGGTATTGGTATGGTGGGGAAATGTGCGATTTATGAGGAATTAGGAAGAACCCATAATGGCTATACCACTGTCATTGGTGCTCATACCGGGATTGGGTCCGTAGGGATTGTCGAAATGGGGAATGAAGAACAAAAGCGGAAGTATTTGCCGCCGATGGCAAGGGGAGAAATGATTGGTGCGTTTGCTTTAACGGAACCAAGTGCTGGCTCAAATGCAACAAATCTAAAAACAACTGCTGTAAGAAAAGGCGACAAATACATACTGAATGGGAGCAAACATTATATTACCAATGCTCCGATAGCCGATGTCTTTACCGTCATGGCGGTGACAGATCCTTCTAAAGGTGCAAAAGGCATTACGTCCTTTATTGTTGAAAAGGACTTTCAAGGCTTTACAATTGGAAAAAATGAAAAGAAAATGGGTCTCCGTGGATCCCATTCAGCCGAAATTTTCTTTGAAGATTGTGAAGTTCCAGCAGAAAATGTGCTCGGTCAAGAAGGTCAAGGTTATGTAAACGCTTTAAAAATCCTGGCCAATGGTCGGGCAGGACTTGCAGCACGTAACTTAGGTTCTTGCGAAAAGCTGTTGGAAATGTCGATCCAACATGCCAATTCGCGAATCCAATTTGGCAAACCAATTTTTGAACAGCAAATCATTCAACATTATTTGGCTGATATGGCTCTTGATATCGAATCATTACGGAGCATGACTTATCGTGTGGCTTGGATGGTGGATCAAGGGATGAAGGTCATCAAGGAAGCAGCTATGGTAAAACTTCTTGGTTCCGAAGTTTATAATCGTACCGCAGATAAAGCAGTACAAATTCACGGAGGCCTTGGCTATATTGCGGAATTCCCAGTGGAACGTTTTTATCGGGATGCTAGAATAACGAAAATTTATGAAGGAACCTCCGAAATCCAAAAAAATATTATCGCGGCACAGTTGAAAAACGAATACCTTTAATCAAAGAAAAGAGGAGATTGATGATGCGTTGGTTTATTCTTCTGCTATTATTCTTAGGGGCAGTCGTAAATTTTGCAGATAAATCCATCATTGGACTTGCAGCTGCACCAATTATGAAAGAGTTTAATCTTAGTCCTGTGGAGTGGGGACTAGTAGGAAGTAGTTATTACTGGCTTTATCCCGTAACAGGTATCTTTGGAGCAGCACTTGCGGATAAATATGGAACTAAAAAAATACTTGCAGTGGTCATGCTGTCGTGGACAGCTTTACAATTTGGTGTTTTGGCCATTGCTGCTTTACCGATTTTAATCGTTTATCGAGTTTTGTTAGGGGCATTCGAAGGACCGTATAGTCCAATTGCCTATAACCATGCAGATAAGTGGTTTCCGCCGAAACTAAAAGGTTTTGCTAATTCCATGATCGTTGGCGGCGGTACTGTTGGAGCCATGATTGTTGCGCCAATCCTCGTTTCTTTAATTACCATTTTTGGATGGAAGGTCGCATTTGCGATTCTGGGTGCAGTAAGTTTTGTCTGGTTCTTGTTGTTCCAATTCTTCACCAAAGAAAATCCAGTTGAGGTCTATAAGGAAGTACAAAAGAATAAGAAAGCGAAGATTGAGAAACTCAAATTAAAAGATTTCCTATTACTTTTGGCGTCGCCAACTGCCTTATTTACCACGCTTGCTTATTTTTCAACTTATATCCTTGTTGTTTGGTTTTCGGTTTGGCTGCCTATTTATTTAGTAGAATCTATTAAAATGTCTCCGGCGCAAATGGGATATGGCGTAATGGTCATTGGGATTGTTTCTGTGGTCATTTATACAGGTATATCCATGCTATCAGATTATTTATTTAAGAAAAATCAAAATTGGCGTTCATCTAGGGTATTCGTTGTTGGAGGCTCCATGATCGTGGGTGCATTATTGTTTGCGTCTATAATGATTTTCCAAAATCCATTCTGGGTTATTGCGGCATTGTGTATAGCAAAAGGTCTTGCCTATACCATTTTACCAATCGGGCCAACCATTATGATTAATGAAATGCGTGAACGCGGAGGTCTCATGACAAGTATTTTAACATCGTCAGGTAATCTCGCTGGTATTGTTGCCCCGCTTTTAACCGGGTATATTATCAGCTTAGCTGGGGGAGATAAATTGGCAGGCTATAATCTATCTATCTTGTTTATGGCTGGAGCTGTATTTATTTTCGGGTTACTATTTACCATTTTTGTTAAACCTTCTAATTTAAAAGGCAAGGACAAGGATCAAGGATTGGATTATTTAGAAGCGAAATCTTCGTAATGTGTAGAGGAGAGGAAAAACATGAGTGAAAATATTGTGATTGTGAGTGCTGTTCGAACACCAATTGGACGTTATGGCGGTGCATTTAAAGATATCAGTTCAGGCCACTTGGCGAGTATTGCCATTACAGAAGCCGTTAAGCGAGCAAATATAGCTCCAGAACAAGTAGATGAGGTTATTTTCGGAGAGGTTAGACAAACCACCGAATCCTCGAATGTAGCAAGGGTTGCAGCCCTCCGTTCAGGTATTCCTGAAACGGCCCCTGCCTTTACCGTTAATAGATTATGTGCCTCTGGGATGCAGGCTATTGCTTCTGCTGCCCAGCAAATCAGTTCAAATCAGGCTAAAATCGTCGTTGCCGGCGGTACGGAAAGTTTGAGCAATGGCCCCATTTATTTAAGAAATGCACGTTTTGGCGGAGATCGTACGATATTAGTAGATTCCAACGCAGAAGCCGGACAGCAGCCTCAAGAAATATATGGAAGAAACTTAGGGATGGGAATTACCGCAGAAAATGTAGCTGAGAAGTATCAAATTTCAAGAGAGGATCAAGATGCTTTCGCAGTGGAAAGTCAAAGAAAGGCTGCAAAAGCTATAGCTGATGAAAAGTTTAAGGCAGAAATCGTGCCAGTCGAAGTGAAGGAAAGAAAAGGTACACGGATCATTGATACAGATGAGCACCCACGCCCAGACACAACATTGGAAAAACTATCAACCCTAAAGCCGGCTTTTAAGGCAAACGGAACCGTTACGGCAGGGAATGCATGCGGTAGGAATGACGGGGCTTCTGCATTAGTTCTAATGAAAGAAAGTGAGGCAGAACGCCTAGGGGTAAAACCGCTTGCGAAAATCGTGGATTGGACAGCTGTAGGCGTCTCACCTGAAATAATGGGGATTGGTCCGGTTCCGGCTGTTACAAAACTATTAGAACGTACAGGGAAAAAAGTAGAAGATATCGGTCTTTTTGAATTAAACGAAGCTTTTGCTTCTCAGGCTCTGGCTTGTATTCGTGAACTAAAGCTAGATGTAAACAAGGTCAATGTGAACGGGGGCGCTATTGCGCTTGGTCATCCGGTTGGATCAACTGGTGCCCGTATCGTGACAACGCTCATTCATGAAATGATCGACCGTCAAGAGAAATATGGAATCGCCACACTATGTGTTGGTGGCGGCCAAGGCATGGCGATTATGGTTGAGAGGATGTAAGAAAGAGTATTTCAATTTGAAGCTTTGTTGATTTAAGAATAAAAGCCGACTATCCCAAACAGGGTAGTCGGTTTTTTCGCTTGGGGATCTTGAAGGTATTGCTGCATCTACATTATTTTCGGTAAATTTGGGACCACTTCTTTGGGTATATTTGAATCACTGATTTCTTCATGGAGTAAATAATTTTTTCTGAAAAGAAATTTTTTTCTTGTGGCTAAGGTGAGGGAGTTTAAGAAGGAAATTGTTTTATTAGTAACGAAAATAATAGTTTAACGTTTTTAAAGTATAGGTAGAGAAAAACTTTGGTATTAAATTAACCTATGTATAAACCGAGAAATGGAGTCAGATTATGATTAGTGAAGAGAAAAAGAATGTAGTGGAGCGGTGGTTTTTTGAATTTTTTACAAAAGGAGATTTAGGCGTTATAGATGAAGTAACCACAGAGGATTTCATTTATCATGGGTCTAGTGGTGATTCTACTCGTGAGAAGTTAAAGGATTTTATGAGGTGGTATCGCACCTGTTTTCAAGACGATCAATGGGAATTAAACGATTTGATTGAACAAGATAATAAACTAGTTGTAAGGTATACAGGTTACAGCACCTATAAAGGTGGTTGGTTTAATATCCCTTCTACAAATCAAAGGATTAAGGAAACTGGCATCATGATCTATTATTTTGAGGAAAAAAAGGTAAAAGAGCTGTGGTGCGAGTTGTCAGATGCAAATGTGCTGTATCAATTAGATGCACTTCCAAAGGGAACGCATGATACTTTCGAAAATTAATAGCAAAATGAGACATACCTCAGCTATAGGAATGGGAAAGATTTAAGAAACATTTAGAATACTTATCCATTAAATGGAGGAAAATCATTTGAAAACAATAGGTCTAATAGGCGGAATGAGTTGGGAATCTTCCATAGAATATTACCGAATCATCAATGAGGAAGTTAAGCGCCAAATGGGCGGATTACATTCTGCAAAATGCATTTTATACAGCGTTGATTTTGACGAAATCGAACGTTACCAGGCTAGTGGAGAGTGGGGATCCGCGGGATTTGCTATGGCTGAAGCCGCTTTGTCCTTGGAAAAAGCAGGAGCAGATTTCATTGTGATTTGCACTAACACCATGCACAAGGTAATCACTTATATTACTGAAAAAATAAATATACCAATCCTACATATAGCAGATGCAACCGTTAAACAAATACAGAACAAAAAGCTTAATAAAATTGGCTTACTTGGCACGAAATATACGATGGTAGAAGACTTTTATAAATCAAGAATTGAAGCAAATGAAATAACCGTTTTGATACCAGATAAAGAGGAAATCGAACAGATAAATAGTGTGATTTATGAAGAATTATGTGTTGGCTCAATCAACCGAGCTTCGAAAGAATATTTTAAAAAAGTGATCCAAAACTTAGTGGCAAGGGGAGCACAAGGGATTATTTTAGGTTGTACGGAAATTGGTTTGCTCGTGAAACCAGACGATTCTGAAGTTCCGTTGTTTGATACCACTGTCATCCATGCGATTGAATCCGTAAACAAAGCATTGGGTATATGAAAAAAATAGCAATATTTCTGGAAAAATGAGAACAGCTATTTTCACTGCCGTGACCAATGGTTACAAAAAAGGTGATTTCCAAGCTATCGTTGTCGCCGGCGATACTGTCGATTATCTGCCGCCCTGCAGCATTTGCCGACAAGTTTTAGCGGAATTTTGTTCGCCTGACATGCCAGTTTATTTAACAAATGAGAAGAAAGAAATTCTTGAATTGACGTTAAGGGAACTATTACCTTATGCATTCACAGATTTAAAAATGTAATGATAAAACCAGTAAGGGCGGTTCTCCCATATGGAGAGCGCCTTTTATTTTTGGGCTAATTGGCTTGTTTGCTATCACGTTTCTTTTTACGTGATTGAGACTTTCCCTTTGTTTATTTTTCTAATCAATGCAATACTCCCTCTGCAAATTACCAGTTTTAACAAAAGGCTGCCGAATGAGTGATACCAATTCCATCCGTTTTTCCATTTAATTAAGTTCGTTTTCTTTGCCGCTATGGTCTCTATGATTGTTTGCGGTACAACAAAAGGGAAAAGTTTTAAAATCAATCCGGCAGGTTTGCTGTTCAATGTCCACTGATTATAATAAAGCAGCATCAAAGGGTAAAGGATAAAATCAAATGGAAGATGGATTTTATCCTTTGTGAAAATCTTTTTCGGATACTTTAAATATCCTCTCGTTACTAAATATTTATCTAAGAAAAAATTACCAATAAAACTCACAAGATACACAATAACCCAATCCTTAAAAGAACGCTTAACAATAGCGAACGGTAACAAAACCAACCCAGCTACAGTAATCACAACTAAGAAATAATACGGAAAATCATTTCTCCTCATACTAACACCTCCTCATATTATAATTTGTTCAAATACACTTTTTATGTAATGAAGCATGGGGACGGTTCTTTTGCCTCATTTTCTAGTAAAAGTGATGCACGAGAACCGTCCCCGTGCATCAGTTATATTTATATTTATTGTTTTGGCAGGAAATCACCGATTTCATTTGATACTATCGCTGTATCCCATGGATGCCAATAATAGGTATAGCCATCAAAAAGCAAATCATATTTATAGGCAATAGGTTGATCCGTATAAAAGACCATGTTATAAACAGGAGGATCACCTTTATCCATATTCGGCTGGAAATTTGGACTGACCTCACCTTCATTTAAAATTTGAAGAAATTTCTTTATCTCTTCTGGGTTATCTATGTTTACCAATTTTTTTGGCCCTTCCGGCTGGTAAGCAAGATAAATCCCTATTCGGTTCACTTTCTCGCTTGGCATATCTTTATAATGCCATTTATAATCGAAATCTTTTCTTGAATAATAAACACGATACCCATTAATTTCGCGGGAAGATTTAACGGCAATAAATTGTGGAACCCCTTTAATCGCATAAATTTCTGTGCCTCTTTCATGAAACGCTGCATCTCCATCGCGAATTTTATAATTTGGATTCGTGACATTGTCTGCTACCTTGAACTTTACTGTCCCAATTTTATCTCCAAGGTACTCTTCGTCAGCTAAAACACCCGAGTAAATCCCATCGTATTCAATACCATCCCATTTTAAAAAATCAACCCAATCAATTACCGCATGTCCATCAAATGGTGTAGATCTGCAACCTGTTAAGGCAAATAAAATCAAAATAAAGATAGTCCATTTTTTCATAGACAGCACCCCTTTTAAGATTAGACGAATTGATCATTAACTTTGTTTCTAAATGAGGTGTTGAATACAAAAAGAGCGGAGAAAGAAGAGTTTTTTTAAAACGAATTCGCTAAACGAAAAAAATCCCCTTGGCTAAATAGAACCAAGGGGATTTTTTTGAAGAAAATATTGAGATTATTATTTTTTCTTTAATACTCCCTTTTTCATAAGATTAATTAGCGTCCCTTTATTCTTATACCTTTGATAAGCAATTAACCTATTCAAATCTTTAACGGTTAATTCAGTCGGGGCTATTGCCAATTCGAATTCGTCCTTCACTTTATCAATTATAGAAAGGGCATACTCTATTTGTTTGGCGGTTAATTTATATTCATCTTCGCCGGCTGTTTGTTTTTCGCTGACTTTTTCCGCAACAACATTTTCAATAGTTGCTGCATGCTCTTTCAGTTTTGCATTAATTAATGCCTCGACATCCGCTTGGCTGATGGGCGGTTCCTTTGGTTGAGGTGTAGTTTGTGTTGTCTTAAAAAATTTATCAAGGATTCCTTTAATCAATATTTCCACTCCACTTTCATAAGAGTTCTCATATTTATCAATTTTACTAGGATATATCTTCCATTCTATTATGAAATAAGTCCTATCGAAATGACAATACTTTTGTTGAAACATGGGGACGATTCTTGTGCCTTATATTCTAGCAAAAGTGAGGCATGAGAACCGTCCCCATGCATCTTCCCATGCATCTTTTATTTAGGTCAATCGCACTATTTGTAGTATAATGGAGAAAATTGAAAATTTTGGAGCGGTTGTTATGGCGATTACGATTCCTGAGACTATTCGATCATCAGCCACGGCGGGAGAACGGTTATTTTTTCGAACGTTAAAAACTTATCTTCCAGATGATTACATAGTGTACTTCGAGCCTGAGATACAAGGGAAAAGGCCTGATTTTGTGATTATAGGTCCGGACCTCGGTATCGTTGTGCTGGAAGTGAAAGATTACACAAAAAATACACTTTTCCAACTTAATCACGATGAATGGCATATTGTGACGACTTCTGGAGATCAGGCGGTCATTAAAAGTCCGATGAAGCAGGCAAGAGATAATATGTTCCATGTTGTGGATGTCTTGAAAAAAGATAAAAACCTTATTCAATTGGATGGAAAATATAAATTTCAATTAAAATTCCCGTACGGCCATGGGGTTGTTTTTACGAGGATGTTTTCCAAGGATTTTGTACAAGAGGGACTTTACACGGTTATCGAACCTCATCTTTGTTTAACGAGGGATGAAATTGACCCGGATAAAGAAGGATTTTCTGAAGAGATTTTAATGGAAAAGATCCTGAATATGTTTGTCGTCCCGTTTCGCCTAAGGGAACCACTTTCATTAGAGGACATTAATGCGATTCGTTATCATTTATTTCCTGAGGTCCGCATCAGCGCCGAATTTAAGGCGCCAGTCCCATATCAGGATCAACTTTTATTATCGCTGCATGATATTAAAACGATGGATCTTCATCAGGAGAATTTGGCCAAGCAAATTGGTGATAAGAACCGTTTGATTCGCGGGGTTGCCGGGAGCGGGAAAACGATTATTTTAGCAAGTCGGGCGAAAATGTTGTCAAAACAAAACCCTAATTGGAAAATCCTAATTCTCTGTTACAATATTTCGCTGGCTAATGCCATCCAGCAAATGATTACATACATGTTGAATGAACCGGAGGATCTTTTCGATTTTGATCCAAATGTGAAGAATGTGCAAAATCAAAACATCATTGTTCGCAACTTTCATTCTTGGTTAAAGAATGATTTAAAAATCAGGGAGCAGCAGCTACCTGAAATCATTGAAAAAATAGAGCGGAAGGAAGCGATTCTTCCAAACTATGATGCAATTTTGATAGACGAAGGACAGGATTTTGAAGCAGACTGGCTAAAGTTAGTGAGTTTGCTCATCAACGCTGATACTCAATCACTCTTATTAGTAGAAGACAGGGCACAGACCATTTACAAACGCAAACGCTCCTACCTTCAAGACACAGGTTTGAGCTTTCAAGGACGTTCTAAGGTGTTGTCCATCAACTACCGAAATACCCAGCAGATTGTCAAGTTTGCCTGGGATTTCTACCGTGAACATTCCATGTTTAAAAATAAAGTCGTCAATCGTGAATTGGAGGGGGAAATCATTGCCCCACAAAGCACAAAGAGAAAAGGACCAGAGCCGGGCATTTTAAAGGCAGCCAACTTCTTTGATGAAATGAGACTCGTTGCCCGACAGATTAAGAAGTTAAATGAAGATCGAAAAGTACCATTTGATGAAATGTTAATCCTTTATCGGGTGAAACGCACACATCAGTATCCGATTATAGATATTATTAAGCGTTCTTTAACTGAAGTTGATTTGCCGTTTTTCTGGATTACGGAAAATGATGTTTCCAAGCGTTCCTATAAAAAGGACGATGGCAAGGTTAAAATTAGCACTATCGACAGCAGCAAGGGCCTGGATTTTCGTGCCGTTTTTATTGTCAATGTAGATTCGATGCCATTTCCGCTCGAAGAGGATAAGGAGAGGGAGGTTTCGCTCCTTTATATTGGGATGACAAGAGCCAAGGAGTATCTTTGCTTGTCCTATTCGGGAGATTCGGAGTACACGAAATACTTGGGTCAAATCCTCATGTTAAGAAACCAGAAGAGGGATGGAATGGAAAAAGTCAATTAATTTAAGTATGTAAAGGTACGGTTCTTTGGCCTCTTTTTCTAGTGAAAGTGATGCACGAGAACCGTCCCCGTGCATCTTATTCAACCGTTAATTTTTCCACTTCACTAAATCCAGCGGTTTTTTTGAATTTCATATTATGTTTGAAGTTTTGCATGGAATCAGAGCAGTCAATGTGTTCGAAGTTTAATTTGTTTAATGTTCTTTTATCGATTTTTACAGAAAGGATTGTCATCTGCCTTTGATATCCCGTTATGGTATCCAGTATCGTATCAGTAGCGTGGATATAGACAGTATCTAATGGAAGTAGGGCAAACATATCACGGGCGATTCTTAGAACACAGCTGCAGACGTAATCTTGTTGGATATCATAATATTTGCTCTTTGGCATAGGTTTTACAGATAATTTACCGGTTTTGGTTATTGAAAGCTGTTCTTTGGGAACTACTGTATCACTATGAACGTCAAATTCTACTTCCATTACTTTTGGGGTATCGGCTATGAATTCAAAACCGCTTCCAAACTCGGTCAGGTCATCCAATGGGTCAAATTCTTGAATGACTTCGAAGTATGTATCAATATCACCCTCAATGACCTTTGTCGCTATTCTAACGTCTCTTTCCCACGAACGGTATTCTTCGTCATCTTTTTTTCTAGCTTCCATTACTTCTTTTTGCAGCTTTTCTAGCTCTTTCTCTTGTTGGCCAAACAATTTTATCACTAAATTCGGTTTGTAATTATGTAATTTTTCAATTGCAGCATTTTCATGGGGACCCATTTCTCCTTCATTTTTTCGAAAAGGAGGGTTCGCACTCCTTACTTTGATCCAATTAATCGGATCATCAGCTTCCTTATGAATGGAATGTATTCGGTCCAATGTATTTTGATAGGCATCAACCGCAAGAGCCGCTTGTTCTAGTTCATTTAGTCTAGCAGCTTCCTTTTGTCTTGCTTGGATTTCTCTTTGTCTATTATATGCTGGTGTTCTTCTACTTTTTCCACCGCTGGTTGTGTAGTATATTCCTGTATTAGGAATACTTGCAGTCATTCTGGTCCCGCCTCTAGAATTAACACTATATCGTAATCCCTTTACACCAGCGCTTATCCCAATACTTTTAGAACCAACATTCAAACGAACTCCTGGAGCAATCTTGAAACTTTTCCTAAAACCAAAGCCCACAGTAACATTCCTCCTTTTTACAAATTATATCAAAAATGGGTTATGGGGAAAAAGTCCTAACGAAACCACCTAATACATCGTTATTTATTTATTTAATTAATGAATAGAACCTTTGATAAAGCTGAATGTTAATTGCCAGAAACCTCCTATTGATTAGTGATATCTGGCGATTTTTAGCAACTATTTATTAATCTATAAAATAAGGTTTTCAAACTCATGTTGGGTATTTTCATTAGAAAAAGATCTTTCATGGGAATAAAAAAATGTCGCATAAAAAAAATCCCTATAGTTCCATAGAACCCAAGGGATTTTGTCGACCAATGTATTTTTAGATAATTAATTGGAGCCAGAGGGACGTTCCCCTGGCCCCTTCTTTTCCTAAAAATCGCCACCAAAACCTTTTTTCTGGTTTCACTTCTGATCATCCTGATTCATAAAATCGGCGACAGAAGGCGGGATATTGATTCTTTGAATCGCACGTATCCGGATCGTTCCTGGTATTCTGTAAGTGTTAGTTCGGAGCTATAAACGCAATCTTTAACGAACAAATCATATAAATCCTGAGCAATCTTTTCATCATAGATGAGGGCATTGACTTCAAAGTTTAGCCTGAAGCTGCGCATATCGATGTTGGTGGTACCGACAGAGGCTACGTCTTGGTCAACCAATATCGTTTTTGCATGTAAAAAACCATTTTCATATAACAAAATCTTGGCACCATATGATAATAGCTCGCCGGCATAGGCTAAGTTTGCCCAGTACACAAAGGGATGGTCAGGCTTGCTGGGAATCATGATCCGAACATCAACACCGGAAAGTAAGGCGATTTTGCATGCATCCATAAAGCTGCTATCTGGAATAAAATAAGGTGTTTGGATATAGACATTTTTTTGCGCCGACATAATTAGTTTCAAGTACATATTTTTCAGATGTTCGGTCGTGGAGTTCGGACCGCTGGCGATAATCTGGATTGCACTGCTTCCGCATTGCCGCTCCTGATTCATAGAATAGACTTCATGGTTGATCGTTTCTTGGTTCGTAGCCTGCTTCCAATCCAGCACAAATCTCCCTTGAATATGATTAACAGCCTCCCCAAGTATTCGCAGATGAGTATCACGCCAATTTCCGAACTTTTTATCCAGCCCCAAATATTCATTACCAATATTGAATCCGCCAATATAAGCAATCTCGCCATCAATAATACAGATCTTCCGATGGTTTCTTGTATTAATCCGGAAGTTGATTAATTTTAAAAAAGAAGGAAAAAACACTTCCACTTCGCCGCCACACTCGATAAGTTCCTTGAAAAAGGACCGATTCATCCGCCGTGAACCCACTTCATCGTAGAGAACGCGAACACGAACCCCTTCCTTTGCTTTTTTTGTCAGCTCATCCCGTAATTTTTCCGCCAAGGAATCACGCTGAATGATGTAATATTGCAGATTAATCTCGATTTTTGCATTTCGAATATCTTGAAACAACGCAGCAAACTTGTCCTTTCCATGATGAAAAATTGTTACATCATTATCATTAGAAACCAAGGCGTTCGATGACTTCATGTTCATTTTTATAAGATCCCCATACCTTTTAAGCAAAGGGTTATGTAGAAAATCAGAACGGGTTAAGTGGTCAAGCTGTACGTTGACAGCTTCATTTAAAAAACGTCTCTCTTCTTCTGATAGTTTGTAAAAATTCTTTTGCTTTAATTGGCGGCCCAAAAAGATATAGACCAAAAAGCCGAGAATGGGAAGAAAAAATAAGACCAAAAGCCATGCCCAGGTAGAACTGACATCCCGTCTCTCAACAAAAATCACCACTATGGCAAATAATATATTCAAAACAGTAATAAGTGCGATGAGAATAATATTAATATTTTGTAATTCCATTGGTACCTCTCCAGCGCCAAGATCCTTTATTTCAATATATATAATTCTTGCAGCAAAAGCCAAGGAAATACCACAAGGACGGTTCCCATTGCTTATTCTTTCTTAAAAAAGAGCTGGCCGAACCGTCCTCATGATCTATTTAAAACTTTCTAGGGAATTGTTTAACAATGGCAAATGTGATGGTGTCCGCCATTTCTAAAGCTTCCAACTCAATTTTATCAAATACTGCAATACTTTCTTTAAACTTTTGTTGGAGTATTAATACTGCTTCCCTTTCAGTAAGGGCTAGGTGTTCGAAAAACATTTCTTGGAACTCTTTTCTTGATATAAATGGATTGATCCTACTTAGGAATTCGGCAATTTCTGCTCCATTTGCATACCATCTTCTCCGAGCATCTGCCACAGCTCTCTGGTTGTCTGCTTTCGCAGCTGTAACCAGTTCTGCAGCAATGACCAGGTGCTCCCTTATTAGGTTGGCGAACTGTGCTGCTATTTTATTTCCATAGAAAGGCTTTAATAAATTTCCCATATCTGTGGCATTCCGGAGAAGTCGTGCAGTATTCGCGGCTAGATCAGGCAAATTAAAAGCGATGCTATTGATTGTCAATCTTGTCCAATATACGTGTTGTTCCCAAACCATGCGCATGGAACTTTTCAAACGATCTTCCCGTTCACTAATACCATCAGTGTTGAACCATGGATTCATAGTCTCACCCCCAAACACTCAAACTCGGTTTCAGTATATTCCATTTCAAAAAAAGTGCTTGTACATTTTAATGCATGGAATGCATGGGGACGGTTCTTTTGCCTCATTTTCCAGTGAAAGTGATGCACGAGAACCGTCCCCGTGCATCATAAATGTAAAACTTTACTTTTGTTCTGAACAAAAACCTATTATAGTAGTAGATGGAGATAAATATTAATTTATAAAGTGGAAGTCTTATATTTTGTAGGGGCAGATGGGAATTAGCATCTAGAAGTTATTGGAATTTGGAGGCAAATTGAAAATGTTGAATATCCGTAATGTTAAAATGGAAGATCTATCTGAGATAACTATCATTGAAAGCCTGTGTTTTCCAATAGAAGAGGCTGCGACGAAAGAAACGTTTGAAAAGCGGATTCGAGTAATACCAGATAGTTTCTTTGTGGCTGAAAGGAAAGGTGCGATTGTAGGTTTTGTTAATGGACCTGTAATCGAAACACCATTTATTACAGATGACTTATTTCGGGAAATCAAGGCTAATCCACTGACTGGCGGACATCAAAGTGTTCTTGGAATTGCGGTTACCCCGCATTTTCAAACCCGCGGTGTAGCGGCAGCGCTACTTGCCCATATTGAAGAAGCGGCAATTGCCAAAAAACGTGAGACTATCACACTTACTTGTAAAGAAGACTTAATTGGCTTCTATGAAAAATTTGGCTATGTCAACATGGGAGTTTCAAAATCAGAGCACGGCGGTGTAATTTGGTATAATATGGTTAAAATATTATCCATATGATTTAACTCAATTTAGATGGAGAGAATGAAACATGGGGACGGTTCTTTTGCCTCACTTTAGTCGATAAAGTGAGGCGCGAGAACCGTCCCCATGCCTCATTAGCGAAGGAGTGTTGATTATGGCACGCGTTTTGTTTATTAATGGTGGTTCTGAAGGACATGTTAATCCGACTCTTGGAGTTGTGCGGGAGCTTGTTTCGCGTGGAGAAGAGGTAGTATACTTTACAATAGAGGATTTTAGAGAACGTGTTGAGAAGACGGGCGCCACCGTAAGAACGTTTGATGGTGAGAAATTTATAAAAGCTTTTATTTCAGGTGGAAGAAAGTATTTACTCGAAAGAATCAACGGTCTTTTGCGTACATCGGATATCGTGATTCCTAGTGTTCTTGGGCAAATCGAAGGAGAACAGTTTGATTATATCATCCACGATTCCATGTTTGGCTGTGGACGAATACTAGCACAAATACTGAAGCTCCCGGCCGTTAACTCTTGTACTTCTTTTGCACAGACAAAAGCATCATTTGATCAAATGCTGGAACATCTTTCTTTAAATATCCCAACAGAGATTCATGATGAGTATCAGAATCTCACAAAAAAAATAAAAGAAAAATATGATGTGGAGATCCATTCTCCATACGAAGTTTTTTGTAACCCGGCACCACTTACAATCGTTTATACAACAAGGGAGTTTCAACCTTTTGGAGAAACATTTGACCAGTCGTACAAATTTGTAGGTCCATCCATTTCTTCACGACCAATGCAAGAAAACTTCGAACTACCAGCAATTAAGGGAAAAAGCCTAATTTACATTTCACTCGGTACTGTCTTTAACCAAGCAATTGATTTCTATAAGCTTTGTTTTCAGGCATTTGGGAACACTGATCATACTGTTGTCATGTCTATTGGGGAAAAAACACAACTATCCGATTTAGGGGAGATTCCTAAGAACATCATTGTGAAAAATTCCGTTCCACAAACAGAAGTATTGAAATACACGAGGGTTTTCATCACACATGGTGGAATGAACAGTGTCCATGAGGGTCTCTATAACGGGGTTCCACTCATTGTCATCCCGCAAAGCGCGGATCAGCCAATCATCGCAGGGGAAGTTGCCAAACTCGGAGCCGGAATTACACTACAAATGCAAAACCTGACTGCAGATCAATTACATGAAACAGTGGATCAAGTATTAAAACAACCATCTATCCAAAACGCTGCTGTAAACATTGGAGAATCTTTTCAAAAATCCGGTGGATACCACCAAGCTGTGGATGAGATTTTCAAATTTAAAAATTGACGCATGGGGACGGTTCTTTTGCCTCATTTTCTAGAGAAAGTGAGGCACGAGAACCGTCCCCGTGTGTCACTTAGTGAGGTGACTATAGGATGGGTACTAAAGATCAAGTTTCTGTGAGTGGCCATAAAGATTACCAAGCAGAACTGGAGCGCTTAGAGTTTACGAAGGAATATATCCGGACCGTATTGGAAATTTCGAAGGGCAATAAAGAATTTTTCGTAGAAAGTATGAAACAATCTTTTGCCGATCTCAATTCTAAAGATAGCAGTACGAGTTACACGGATCTCCTCGCCAATGCCAGTTTTCTTGAATTAGCGGAAAGTGAATTGAAACGGCTGGAGAGCGTGATTGGCAAACCATATTTTTCAAGGATTGATTTCACGAGTGACATTACGAAAAAAGAAGAAATTTTGTACATCGGCAAGGTGTCACTGTTTGACCGTGTCACACAGCAACCTATTATTGTGGATTGGCGGTCGCCGATTGCGAATGTCTACTATGATGGTCGTCTCGGAGAGGTGTCCTATGACGCCTATGGGGAGACACAAACCGGTTATCTATCTTTAAAGAGGCAATATGACATTGTTGAGGGCTTATTAAAAGAAATCAGTGACATCGATTTAACCACCCACGATGAACTCTTGCAGAAATCCTTGTCAGGTAAAGCGGACAATCGTTTAACAGAAATCGTGGCGACCATTCAAAACGAGCAAAATGAAGTAATCAGGGCATCTCTGAAGCACCCTATTATTGTTCAAGGAGCGGCCGGAAGCGGGAAAACAACGATCGCACTCCATAGAATATCCTACTTTCTCTATTCCTTTGGATTTCAATTTCCTCCAGAAAAATTAATGATTCTCGCGCCAAACCGACTGTTTATTGATTATATTTCTGCCGTCTTACCAGAACTCGGTGTCAACAAAATCAACCAGACTACCTATATCGATTTTATGAGAAGCTGCTTGGGGCAGAAAATAAAACTTTTTTCACCTAACTCCAAGCTGATGAAGCTCCTTGAAAATAACGGGTCCAATAAATCGATGCAATGGGTTTCTAGTTATAAAGGTTCACTTGAATTTAAAGAATTAATCAATCGATATATCAAGGAATTGGAAAGCAATCTTGCCCCAGAAGAGGATTTTGTGATAGAAATTTCCGTGCTCATGAAGGGGAAAAAGCTTAAAAGACTATTTTTAAAAGAATATACGTACTTACCAATCTACAAAAGGCTTGGAAAAATAAAAAACCTTTTAGAAGATGATCTAAAAAGGAAAAAATCCATTATGTTATCGAAATTGAACAAGAAATACGAAGAAGCACTCGAAAAGGTCCTTTATAACTGGAGGCAGGATCCTGAAAAAAGAAAGCAAAAAGTGGTCACTTTAATGGAGCGGAAAGAGCAACGGAAAAAGAGGATCGAGCAGGAGGCAAAAGTCGCTGTAAAAAAATATATGGATGCATTTGTCATGAAAGATATTTTTACCCTGTATAAGGAACTAATGACTTCTCCAGAGTTGCTTCACAAGCATTCCGCAACTCTGACTGAACAAGAATGTAAGGTTCTAAGTAAATATTGTCAGCGTATCTTTGAACGGAGTGCATACGAACTTGAGGATTTAGCCCCGCTATTTTATATGCAGGCAAAGCTAGAAGGCATCGATGAAAAACATAAAATGCGCAGTATTTTCATTGATGAGGCGCAGGATTACAGCTATTTTCAATTTGCTGCTTTAAAAGAAGGCTTTGAAACAGACTTGTTCACCATTGTGGGGGACTTGGCACAAGGCATTCATTCCTATCGCGGCTTGAATAGCTGGACACCTGTACTGAATGAGATTTTCCCAAATGCCAATTATCAAGCCTTGCAAAAAAGCTACCGAACAACCGTCGAAATCATGAACTTGGCAAATGATATCCTGATGTTGATTGATCAGGAATTGCCGAAGGTCGAACCGGTCATTCGTCATGGACAAAAACCGAGCTATAAAAAAATTGATCCTGAGAATTTGGAACAGGTTAAGCTGCAGTTGGAAAAAGATATATCCTCACTCAAAGAGGAAGAGCTGCACTCCATTGCGATTATTGGACGTACCGATAAAGAATGCCAGAGAATACAAGAACTCTTGGAAAATAGCCAACTTCCAATTCAGTTATTAGAAGAAAAACAAGAAATGAAGAAGGGGCATATCGTGATTTTGCCTTCTTATTTATCAAAAGGTCTGGAGTTTGATGCCGTTTTGCTCGTCTGCTTGGAAGAACCATATTCACAAGCTGACCTGGACATCAAATTGTTGTACGTATCGATGACAAGACCGATGCATCGATTGTATCTGTATGGGAGAGACCAGGCAGACTTTTTATTAAATAGGGCGGATTCATTGCATTTTGAAAATTGAAGCATGGGGACGGTTCTTCTGCCTCATTTTCTAGCGAAAATGAGGCACGAGAACCGTCCCCATGTCTCTAAACTGCGAGAAATATTCTGGCAGTTTTTTTGTGTTCTATTTTGAAAGATATTAATTCCATAAAGTGTTAATAAAGTTATAATTAGGTTAAAAGACATATATTTAATGATTGAAAAGGGGGAGAAAGTTTGATAAAAGCACAATATAAAAAACGAATGACACTATTTAAAAAAAGTGATTATACGATCTCAGAAAACGGAATCAGCCAAATTGAAACCATTCCCATTGGCGGTATTCAACAAAGCATCCTGATTCAGACAGAAAAACCAGGAAGTCCTGTCCTGCTATTTATACATGGAGGTCCCAGTATGCCTGTTCCTGGTGTATCAGGTCGGGGCACTGATTACGCATTGGTAATGACCACCAAAGAACTAGTCAAACATTTTACCTTGGTTTTTTGGGACCAACGCGGTACAGGGAAATCTTTTTCCAAAAATATACCGAAAGAAACGATGCACTTAAAACAATTTATCGATGATGCCAGAGACGTTACAGATTATTTAAGATCTCGGTTTAATCAAGATAAACTGCATCTAGGAGCTCATTCCTGGGGAAGTGTGATTGGTCTATACCTTGCGTACAAATATCCGGAAAAATACTATTCTTATACAGGTTTTTCTCAGATTACAAACTGGGTTGAAAATGATAGGTTAAGCTATAAGTGGCTGGTTCAGAAGGCCACTGAGACAAACAACAAACGGGCGCTAACGGAGCTTGCTGCGGTAGGAGAACCGCCTTATACGAAGGATTTTAAACAGTGGTCTGTTATTAGGAAATGGCAATTTAAATATAATACTATATTCTACGATGCAGGTGACAAAAAATCTGCTACCTTTTTTTCAGGGCTAAAAATCATGCTGCGTTCGCCGGATTATTCTCTACTTGATATTTATAATTCCCTTGTGAGAGGTTTTAAGCTTTCGTATACAGACGCTTTGATCCACGATATCAATACATTTGATTTTTTCAGCGAGGTGCCAGATTTAAATGTACCTGTGATGTTTATCCACGGTAGCAAAGAAAAACATGTATTGCCTGAACTAATCACTCGTTATTTCGAAGTGCTTGATGCCCCCAAAGGAAAATCATTATATTGGTCTGATAAATCTTCCCATGCTTTTCACACTGATGATGCAAGAGAAAATGAGCAAAGACTTATAAGCAATTTATTAGAGGCGCAAGGTTCTTAACAACACCAGAAATATTAGAGTTAAGGAGAAGGAGGAAAAATGAGAAAAGATCAAATTTTCAAAGAAAAAATAAGTTTAATAGAATGGGTTGATTCTTTAAAGGAAATTTCAAATGATCTTTGGTTTAGGCCTTTTAAAGAAGGGGCATGGGGGATTGCGGATGTCATTTCCCATTTTATTTCATGGGACAAATTTTTAATAACCAATAGAGTATCCTGCATTTATCATAATGAGGAATTTCCAGAGTTTACTATAGATGTAGAAGATGTAAATAAAAAGGCATCACAATACGCAAGATCAGGTATTTCCAAAGAGGAACTAATTACGGAGTTTATCACTGTTCGTAAGGAACTTGTGTCCTTTTTACAAAAGATCCCAGAAGACACATTCACCGAACCTTACCCCGGAAGAGAACACATGACTTTAGGAGAGTACTTTGCAGGAATGATCGAGCATGACTTAAAACATAAGGAACAAATAGAGGAACATATTAAAAAGGAATGAAACACGGGGACGGTTCTTCTGCTTCATTTTCTAGCGAAAATGAGGCATGAGAACCGTCCCCAAGCATTAGATGCCTCGCAAGTGTATAGGAAAGCTACTTATTGCACGATAAAAGCCCTGTCTCGCTTGAGACAGGGCTGAAATCTTACTAGTCCTTTAATGAAGGCTGTTGTTTAAAGCCTGGGGCAATCTGCTCCAAATCTAATGACTTATAATTATCCCAATTTCCTTTATTAAATGTTTCTTCGTCAATCATGATAGCTAAAAAGATATAGCGAATATAATCCCAATGATTTTAAAAGCTTTTTTCATATTGATTCTTCTTCCTTTTTATGTATTTTTTTGTTCTAAATTTAAGTATTATCCTTCGAAAAATTCTAGATAATATCCAGTTCTTTAACTTTTTCAGTAAATGCCACAGTAACCTTAGCAATAATCCTTTCAAAATGATCTGGAAAAGGATGTTGTATTTAGATTCATTTGAAAAATTGATTGAGACAACATCTTCCCGACCCACATATTTTTTAAATATATAAAACTTTCAAAAATTTTATAGTATAATATTTTCTGAAAAGAAAAAAAACTACTAAACTGTGTAGAGGGTGAAAGAGATGCTTGCTAGAGATTTTATTTTAAAGACTTTTCAAAAATATGAAGTAGAGTATTTGTTTGGAAACCCTGGGACAACTGAATTGCCATTGGTTGACGGGTTGGTGAACTATCCGGATCTTAAATATATTCTTTCCTTACACGAAGATGTGTGTGTGGGGATGGCTGCAGGTTATGCCCAGGCAACCGGAAAACCAGGGGTCGTTAATCTTCATGCTGCTCCCGGCCTGGCTCATGGATTAGGGAACGTCTACAATGCCTATCGTGCAGGAGTACCGTTGATTGTCACCGCCGGCCAGCAGGATACTAGACTTGCTATCCAGGAACCTGCATTATGGGGAGATATGGTAAGTATGGCCCAAAATTACACAAAATGGAGCTGGGAAGTCAAAAATGCACAGGAATTGCCTATTGTCCTGCATAGGGCCTTTAAAGTAGCCCTTACCGAACCGATGGGTCCTGTTTTTCTTTCTCTTCCTTCGGATGTGCTTTGGCAGGAGATTGAGGAAGAAACAATCCCGCTTACCGTTGTTTCTTCCAATATTAGGGGAGATCTTGAAGCAGTGCAAAAGGCGGCCGATTTGATTCGGCATGCAAGCAGCCCTGTCTTTTTAGTCGGGGATCACTTGGCCAGCTGCCAAGGGTTGGACGAAATGGTTCGACTTGCGGAGATGATTGGCGCTCCTGTATATGTAGAGCATCAGGCCTCCAGATTAAATTTCCCTTATGGTCACCGTCAATACGTAGGAAGATGCCTGCCAAACGGTCCTTTTATCAAGAAAGCTCTTTCGGAAGCGGATGTTGTGATTTTCGTGGGAGTCACAAGTCAAGCTCCACTCCTTTACTTTGACCAGCCGATTATCCAAGAGGGAACAAAGGTAATCGCTATTGACAGTGGTGAATGGGAGCTTGGCAAGAATATGCACGTAGATATTGCCATTTCCGCCAGCCCAAGGATTGCGATTCAGGAGATTACACAATTAATCGAAACTCAATCAAATAATGAGGATAAAGCCCGATTCGAAAGGTTAAAAGAAAAGACTATACAGAAGAAAATACATAGTGATGAGCTCCGTTTAAAGGAACTAGAAGATACTAGAGGCCAGTTTCCTTTATCCCCTGCCGAAGTCATGTATGAATTAAATAAAGCACTGCCGGAAAATGTTTTAGTCGTTGACGAATCCGTAACGTCCGGTAGATATACCCACAGTTATTTGGAACTGAACCAGCCTGGTAGCCTTATCGCATTGAAGGGCGGCGGTCTGGGATACGGCATGCCGGCCTCCCTTGGCGCGCAGTTGGGGCGTCCTGATCAGAGGGTTGTCAATATCATTGGGGATGGTTCTTCCCTTTACTATATTCAATCATTATGGAATGCTGCCAAGTATCAACTCCCAGTAGTCTTTGTGATTATGAATAACCAAAGTTACATGATTCTGAAAGGTGGAATTCTTAATATCAAAGGGGAATCGGCAAAGCATAACGTGTTCCCGGGCATGGATTTAAATGAACCTCCAGTAGATTTTGTCAGTGTCGCTAAGGGGTTTGGAATTGATGCTGTCAGAATTGAAAGGGCAGAGGAACTTCAACCTTCTTTTGAAAAAGCCTTTCAAGAGAAAAAGCCGATTTTGCTGGATGTGGTTATTGATTCTACGGTGAAGGTTTATCTTCAGTAAAACTACTATAAGTCAGCTTGATTGGTACAAAGCAGTATAGAGGTATGAAATAAGAAGCCGATCTTCCAGTTTGCTGGTTGAAGCATGCTTTCGGTAATAATTTGGTTGAAAAAGTAGATCAATCTATTATTTTTATCGGCTTTTTTTTTAAAATTTGCTACCCTTGGAGGAATGTAACATGGCAAATCTTACATCAAATCAATCAAAGCCTGCTACCTCTTTTACAAAAGAGGTACAGAGGAGATTTAATGAAACCTTAAATTTTGAAGATATACAAGATTTTATTGATGCAGATAGAGGCTTGATTGCTTCAACTGAAAATAAAATCCAACATTTTATTGACACTACAGGAAGAGTGCCCGAAACTGTCAACCCAAGTTTATGGAGAAACGTGCAATTACAAGCAAAAGCTGGGTTGTATAAAGTCGTTGATGGTATCTATCAAGTACGTGGACTTTCCATCGCTACTACTATATTCGTAGAGGGAAAAACCGGAGTGATTGTCATAGACACTTCAAGTGGAATGCCGCCTGCTAAACAAGCAATTGAATTATATTTCAGTCATCGTCCCAAATAACCTGTAACTGCCATCATTATTAGTCAAAGCCATAGTGATCATTACGGCGGTACTAAGGCCATTCTTGAATATGCGGATAATCCTGACATTCCGATCATTGTCCCTGATCATTTTACTAAAGAGGCATTCAGTGAAAACGTTTTATTGGGCCCCATCATGAATCGCCGGGCCTGGTATCAGTTCGGTATCGGTTTGCCAGTGGGAGAGGGCGGGTTTTTATCAACCGGCATTGGATCGGTTTTCGGTACAGGCAATGCGCATCATGGTTTTGAAATGCCGAATGTTGAAATAAAAAATGAAGTGGAAACGCTAGAGGTTGACGGGATTAAGTTTGTCTTTTTGTTGACTCCGCATACAGAAGCACCTGCTGAGATGCATTTCTATATTGAAGATTACAAAGCTTTATTTGTTTCGGAGAATGCCAATAAAACGCTTCATCAAATTTATGCTATAAGAGGGGCGAAAACGCGGGATTCACTGGAATGGGTGAAGGCACTTGATAGAACGATAGATTTATTTGGTGAAAAAGAAATCGATGCTTTGGTGATGATTCATGCTTGGCCGGTATGGGGGAAGGAACGAGCGTTAGAACATTTAAAATATCAACGTGATCTATACAAATATATCCATGACCAAACTGTTCGATTAGCCAATCATGGATATACCATGGATGAAATTGCCGAATTAATTGAACTTCCGGAATCATTAGGTACATACTGGGGGAACCGTGGCTATTATGGTACGTTAAAACACAATTCAAAAGCGGTTTATAATTTTTATTTAGGCTATTATAGCGGCCATCCTGCTGACTTAGATCCACTTCCACAAGTTGAAGCGGGTAAAAAGTACGTCCAATACATGGGCGGTGCTGCCAATATCTTAAAACAAGCAAAGGTAGATTACGAGAATGGAGAATACCGTTGGGTGGCTCAAGTGTTAAGACATGTGGTAATGGCGGACCCGGATAATACGGAAGCAAATGATTTATTAGCCGATGCTTTTGAACAATTAGGTTACCAGGCTGAGTCATCCAACTGGCGAAATGCTTATCTATTAGGGGCATCAGAACTAAGAAATGGAGTCCGTCAAGGGCGAGCCGCATCAAAAGAAATTTCGCGCTTAATCCTTAGGACTTCCTTTGACGAATTCTTTAAGTTGATGGCCGTTAGGTTAAATGGACCAAAAGCAGAAGGTAAGAGGATCGTCGTTAATGTAACTCTAACAGATGTAAATGAACTTTATTCGATTTACTTAGAAAATTCTGTTTTGAATAAGAAGGAAAGGCTGGATGCTAATCCGGATGTTTCAATCGTAGCTGACAAGAAAACATTTTTTGAATTTTTACTTGGAGCAATAGACCTAGAACAAACAATTGCTTCAGAAAAATTAAGACTATCAGGTAATACGGACAAGCTAAAAGAATTATTAAACCTGTTGGATGACTTTAATCATACTATTAATATTGTAACTCCTTAAATGTGAAGCACGGGGACGGTTCTTCTGCATCATTTTCTAGCGAAAATGAAGCCGAGAACCGTCCCCATGCATCACCCACGCATCACTTTTCTAACTCTTTTCGCAACAACCTATTATGCAGTTTGGAAAGCAATAGTAAGGATATGATGGTACCAGCTAGGGTTAATACCATATCCCATTGTGCATCCCATATATCACCTTGGTTCCCTAGAAAGTTTTTAGCTGTTTTTCCTCCCTTGCCTATAATAAAACTTATCCATTCAATGATTTCATACATCGCGGAAATGGCAAGAGAAATACTTGTCACAATCCAAAACAACCATTTACCTTTTTTCAATGGAGTTTTCCTTAATAATAATTCTCTTATCACAATGCCAATCATGCCTTTTAAAAAATGTCCAAATCGATCGTAGTGATTTCTTTTGAAATCAAAAGTATCTTTTATCCAATTAAATAGAGGAACCTTTGAATAGGTGTAATGGCCGCCGACAAACATCAAAACCGCCATAATAGCAATAATGACGTAAGAAAGGGTAGTAAGACGAAACTTTTTGTACGTTAATAGGGTGATAATTAAAATGATGATGGCAGGAGTGGCTTCCAATGTCCAGGACTTGTAGCTTGCAGGCTTGATAAGTGACCAAATTAAAACGGCGATTACAACCAGTAATAGCAGGACTTGAATCGTCTTGACACTTTTTCCTTTCACTTCTAATATCACTCCTATATAGTTTCCTCGCAGCGGTAAAAAGGCTGTTGAACCTATTTTTTCAACAGCCCTAAATAGTTTGATTATTTTGGTCTAAAAGGTTGGAAAGGATAACCGAGTTTTCTTGGTCGGCATCATATTGCACAACATCATCATACTCGAATAAACGAAAGCTATCTGGGAAATGTTCGCGCATGTATTTCACAAAAGCCTGAGGATCATTATTTCCTCCACGCCGAAATTCCATCATAATGGCCCGAAATTTATGCGGTGGCAATTCGGTTTGGATATGATAAGAGTTTGTAAATCCCAATTGATCCGAACTGTATAGGTTATAGGTATAAAACATCCTAAGCCCCTCTTTCCTTAGTATTCAGTTATATTATTTTGCCCTATTTATTGATTGTTATCTGTGTATATTTTCGCAAATCATTAAAAAAATATAAGGGTGAAACACGGGGACGGTTCTCGTGCTTCATTTTCGAGAACTAATGAAACACGGGGGCGGTTCTGGTGCTTCATTTCGAGCGCTAATGAGACACGAGAACCGTCCCTATGCATCTAAATAGGGGAGCGAGATTAATTGTACGATGATAACACGGAAAAATTCAGATTTAGGTTGGAGAATGATGATGGGGAGGTGGAAGTTGAAGGTGAAATCTATGGGGCAAGCCAAATCCCATTTTTGGATGATTTAAAGTTTAAAGCAGTAATTGGGCTGCTTAATTCAGTTGATAAAAAGAACTTTAGTGATTCAGGGAATCATCAGGTATTTAAATATTTTATCAGGGAAATTGAAGAGACAATTCATGAAATGAAAAAATATGATCAATTTCAAGGAAAACTTAAGTAATTCAAATTGTGGTCTAATTAATAAATCAAAACTGCCTCAAATCACACTAAAATAAATACAGACTAGGAAGGTATCGGTTCTTCCCAGGCTGTATTTATTTGTATAATTATTTTCGCATATCATGCCATTTTTGAAATTTTCCATGTTCAAAGTGTCCCTTGTGTACTTGGTCAAAGTGATGCTCTGAATGAGTTGCCCTTCCACCGCCAAAGCCAATTAAAACACCGAGTGCAAAGACACAAACAGAATAAATTATTCGATGCTTTCTTTTCTTGCGAGAATGGATGAATTTTTCTTTTAATTCTTCTCTAATTTCATTTTTAATCTCATCTTTAAGAGTTTTGATGTTTTCTTGATTCCGTTCTAAAGGTTGCTCTTGAGGTTCTTCCTGAGGTAGTTCTTGTGGTTCATCTGACATTCCTGCACACACCTCCTTTTCTCCTAATATATAGAAATCGTAATTTATCATTTCTTAACAAATTGTTAAATTTTATGGAATTATTTTTCGTTTTTAATCTTACTGTTTGGGATTAAAGAAAAATCAAGATTAATTTCTATATTGGCAGCTGGAAATAATTGTGATATTTTTGAGCTAATCATGAAAGATTTTTAAGTATCAGCATAGATTCAGTACGTTTTTGAATAAAATTAATTGTTTATAAGAGGTGTGTGAGATGAATATTAAGGGGTTAGATCATTTAGTTTTAACAGTTAAAGATATTGAAGTTACATGTAAATTTTACTCTTCAGTTATGGGTATGGAGGTTCAAACCTTTGGTGCAGGGAGAAAAGCACTTAAATTTGGAAATCAAAAAATAAACCTTCATCAATATGGGAAGGAGTTTGAGCCAAAAGCAATTCGGCCTACACCTGGCTCGGCAGATTTATGTTTTATTACGGATACTCCAATAGAACAAATAGCAGAATCCTTAGAAAAACACGGAATTGCCATTATAGATGGCCCTATCGAACGAACTGGTGCATTAGGAAGTATTAATTCAGTATATTTCAGGGACCCGGATTTTAACCTTATTGAGGTTTCTAATTATATTAGGTAAACCTGTTCTTGCTTCTCCAAATCCTTACCAATTATGGTCATGTAATCAATGTTCAAATTTGGGTGCCTTCTTATTACTTTAAAAGGATTTCTATACCATGCGTCGAATAAAGAATAACATTAATAATTACCCTAATCTAGGAAGGAACAAATAAGATTCAAAGAATCATTATCTCGAATCAGATTTTACTAGATTAATAAAAAAGTCGGAAGTAGGGAATTTAGATGCTATTTGATTTAACCGGAAAAGTAAGTATTGTTACAGGGGCTAGTAAAGGGATTGGTAAAGCAATAGCTGTAGGTTTGGCTGAAGCTGGCAGCCACGTTGTTCTCTGCAACCGCACAAAAGTTGAGTTGGATGAAGTTGCAAAAGAAATTGAACAAAAAGGGGTTGAGGCCTTAGTTATTCCGTGTGATGTTTCGAATCCTAAAGACATTCAAAATGTAGTAGATGAGGCAGTTAATAAATTCCATCAAATTGACGTTCTCATAAACAATGCTGGAATAACTGTAAAGAGGCCGGCAGAGGAATACGACCTAAATGATTGGAATAAGGTGATCGGTGTTAATTTAACGGGTGTATTTTTATTCGCCCAGGCAGTCGGCCGTCAAATGATTAAGCAAAAGAAAGGAACCATCATAAATGTTTCCTCCATTGGAGGGGAAACGGCGCTTACCGGGTCAATAGCTTATTGCGCTAGTAAGGGCGGCGTCAACATGCTGACCAAAGTATTGGCGGTTGAATGGGCTCCTCATGGCATAAGGGTAAATGGGATTGCACCTGCATATATTGAAACCCCTTTGGTAAAAGCCATTAAGGACCAACGAAGTGAGTTTGCCCAAAAGATTGAGGCAAGAACACCACTAAATCGATTAGGAATGCCTGATGAATTAATAGGTTCGGCTATTTTCTTAGCCTCTGATGCTTCATCTTATATTACAGGTGAAACCTTAAAAGCTGACGGAGGTTGGACAGCTTTAGGACTTTAAAGCATATTGCAGAAGGAAAAGCCAGGGGACCGTTCTCCTGGCTTTTATATGCTAGCAGAACCGTCCCCATGTCTCACCTTACATATTCTAACAACACTTCTCCATGTTCCCTCCGTCCAGTATCACGAAAACCAAATGTTTGGTAAAATCGATTGGCGTCTGTATTGTCTTCTTTTACGCCAAGGACAATGGAGTCGCTGCAGTCATCGAGCTTTGCCAGAAAGGTGATGGCTTGCAACAAAGCCGATCGGCCATAGCCCTTTCCTTGGAAGGCCTTATCAATCATAAAGCGAATAATCCAATAGGTTCCATCCTCCGGGTCCTTGCCGTACATCAGAAATCCTATCATTCTATCATCTAAATAAATACCCATCGGAACAAAGGATTGCTCAAATTTGGACTCTGCCAGTGAATATAAATTTGAGGCAATAAAGGACTGCTGATGGGGGGCAACTTGCAATTGAATGCAATCCTCCCAATTTTCGTTAGTTATTGGTCGCAATGAAATAGACATGTGCTTTTTATTCTCCCTTTTAGTTTTAAAAAATAAATTCCAATCCATTAGGAAAATTATAAATTATTAGGTAAATACTGTATATATTTTTTATATAAGCACACCTTTGAAAAATAGAAGTACATATAAAAGAATTTGGCAGCAAATTACAACTCAAGTTCGAATATCGCACGTGCCCTACAAGTCATTGTTTATTTCTTCTAACAATCTAACAAATTCTTAATTTTATGGTAAAATAATCCTGTATTATGCGATAGGCCAAACTAACTATACTTTTAAAACAAAAATGCTAAGTGATTAAATTGAGATAAATAGTGGGAGGACATAAAATGGTTGCAGAAAAAATTGTGGTTGGCGCAGGAACAAAGTACCCGCTTAATGGGATGTTGAGCATTCCTGAAGAGAGGAATGGTACCATTCCGGCGGTAATCTTGGTTCACGGTTCCGGGCCAAGTAATATGGACGGGAAAGTAGGAAATAATTTTATTTTTAAAGAATTTGCCGAAGGATTGTCGGAAAGAGGAATTGCCGTCATTCGCTATGACAAGAGAACCTTCGTTTACGGTAAAGAGATGAAACACGATAATGGAATGTCTGTTAGAGAAGAAACCATTGAAGATGCCATTCTCGCCGCTGATTTGTTACGAAATGACCCACGGATTGATTCTAATAAAATCTTTATCATCGGTCATAGCATGGGCGGAATGTTAGCTCCAAGAATAGACGCGGAAGGCGGAAATTTTGCCGGAATTATTATTATGGCTGGTTCACCGCGAAAATTAGAGGAAATCATGATGACGCAAAATGACCTCGCATTAAAGTCGTTGAACAGGGTTATAAGATTCATTGCAAAGAAGCAGGTAGCTGCCTTATCATCCAAGTTAGATAACATTTACAACCTAACAGATGAGGAGGCAAAATCAACCCCCGTTTTAGGCAAACAAGTAAAAGCTTATTATCTTAAAGAAATGGGTGAACACCCAGCAATTCATTATCTTAAAGATTTAGAAAAACCGGTTTTAATCATGCAAGGAGAAAAAGATGTTCAATCATCCGTAGAAAATGATTTTGAAGCTTACAAAAAGCTATTGGACCAAAAGCCGAACGTAACATTTAAACTATATCCAAACTTAAATCACCTATTTATGCCAGCCATCTACGGGACTATCCTAAAAGTCCAAAAAGAGTACAAGATTGCCCAAAAGGTAGACAGCCAAGTACTAAATGATATCTCTGATTGGATCCATTCACTTTGAGGCATGGGGACGGTTCTCATGCATCATTTTAAGGTCCTTAAGGGAATCTGCCGAATATCAGACCGACATGTTGCTGCATGTTCGGTCTTTTGTTTAATATGGTAAAATATTGAAACAATGGGGCAGTAAGGTTTTTCGGAGGGGGATTACTGTGTATTATTCTAATGACGAACTTAAAAGAATCATTGAAACAAAGCCAGTAGGCGATTTCTACCCTTTTAACCTCAAAGAATACGATGATGCTGCTGTAGATGAATATATCTCAAGAGTCGTTGGCTCGTTGGCAGCTATCAAAAATCTTGCTTATCAAGCTGAATTTGATAGCTATGGGAGCGGATATGCTTCCTATGTAGAAGTTTTTTGCTACAAAAAGGATGGAAGCTCTTCTGAAGAACGAGATGGTGTATTAGAGATTGTTGGAATTAGAATTTATATATGCCGCCTTACTCCAGTTGCAGTAATTGGGAAGGGGAGAGTGACCAAACACGATAGAGGAGGAAGCAGTGATTTCCTGCCAAGTCAAAATGTAGATGTATTACCATCAGGCGACTGGGAAGAGATGGCAGCAGGAATTAGGGAAGTGTTACGCAGGTATCATTTCAAGGTTCTAGACAGTAATTATGTTAGCCAACCACTGCCTTTTGAATCGGATATCCCTACGCTCTTGGGCGATCCACCGTATAAAATTTTCGATGCTTTATTTTACTGGGAAGATTAAATTGGTATTCTTTTATGTCAGCTAGGTCCATTTTAACAACTTGGGGTGAGCAGTTATTCTCATTATTGACTTTCTAATAGATATTGCAGGCGAATTTATTGAACATTTAATCCCAAATCCTACCCCCAAGTTTGACAAGAACATCATCCGGTTAAAAGACGAGGCTTGGTTTTCAGAGCTAGAAAAAGATTATCGATACCAATATATTATTTATAACAACCGAAAAGTAAAGCGCTTTTTAAGCAACGAAACAAATGTTAAAAAGATTACAAGTATGGATTCAGAAAGGGAGCAATTCATTCTTCTGATAAAAGAAGAGCATGAAAAATTCGTGGGCCTGCGAAAGCAGTAAAATCGTCCTGTAATAAAAAGGCTGTATCGCCATTACGATGCAGCCTTTCACTTACCGGTCTTTTCATTTTTCAGCCAGACCATCAATTGAAACAAGCCGCTTTTCATCATGCGTCCCTCTTTGGGAAACTAACGCCATACTCGAAGTGTCTTCAATGCTTTCAATCCAAACTGGAATACCGTGGTACTGAACCGCTATTTCATTTTCTGCTGCCAATATTTCCTTGACCCTATTTAGATCCATTTACATCACCTCAATGTTATTTTTCCAAAAAGTCATAACATTATAAGGAAATAAAACAAACACATATGAAACATAGGGACGGTTCTTTTGTCTCATTCTCTAGCGCAAATGAAGCATGAGAACCGTCCCCATGCATCAGAATGTGACTTTTCTAATGGTTTCCGGTGTTTCTGCATAAGCTTTTAGTAAACCGTTGAAGCTTATTTCTTCTTTGTTAACTTCTTTAAAAGGTAAATAAACCTGTAATTGCTTGGAGAGGGGAGAATGTGAAAGTTCAACCGTTTTCGGATCCGTCCAGTGCGCATGGACGGGCTGGTCATTTGCGAATGGAAACGCTTCCGGAAAACCGTTTCGGAAAAAGGGGTGCTCATCTGCTTTTTCTACCCCAGGTTTGTTCAGGCAGATATAGAGGGAGAGGTTATCACAAAACTTAAGAATCTTGAGGTGATACATGAACAGGTTTTCCATGTCTATATTTCCCTTGATTCCCAAATTATCAAATAGGTACTGGAGCCTCTTTCTTTCATCGGCAACAAATTCCTTAGCAAGTGGATCTACCTCGTTCTGCAGAAATGAAACAAAATGCAAACTGCAAAGAAGACTGGCATACTTGCTCATACATTCTACTTCATCAATTCCTTTTTTATAAATAGCAGTCTTTAACTTCATGGGGTGATCGATAAATGAGTATGGTTTGTCTTTTTCGTTATTCCATAAAGGCCATTCGTCAGCCTCAATCCAGCCACGATCGTGTTCACTTATGGCTAGAACCACTTCATCTTTCAAATCCACTCCGTAGAAATAATCATTTTTCCAGGACTGTGCAAATATGCCTGATATCCTAGCGTGGTCATCCTGTTTTATCATAATAAAGCTATCTTCCTGCTCATAAATAATCATTTTCCCTCACTCCTTTCTAGAAATGCTCTTTCTTAATAAATATTTATAGGATTAGTAGAAATGCATAAAATAAATTCTATTTGTAAACGATTCGGCTATATGTTTATGATTATTTAAATACAATAGGAGGAAGTCATGATGCCAAACTTATCAGAGTTTCGACCTAGCTCAGCTGGGTTTAAATTCGGTAACAGCTTTCCACGTGTTCCTTTAAAAAAATTGGATATTTGGGGTAGGCAGATTACATTTGGTGATGCATCTTACGGCCTTTGTGGCGGAATGGTTTTTGCAGTCATGGACTACTTTGAAGCAAATATGCCACTCCCGTCAAATCAGGCAGCCCCTTCAGAAGGTCCGTTATTTGACTTTATCGTTAACCGGCAGATTAATAGTTTAAATTTGCCCTTAGGTTTTATTAAATATTTGTATTTGATGAATCCTGTACTACCGGACGATGAAACCATGGCTAGTAAAATAGGGGCTGCACCGCACGGAAGGTCCTGGAGAATGATAACAAAGGAATGGCCTCGAATTAAAAATGATCTTGATCATGGAAACCTATCGCCACTTGGTTTAGTAAGAGTAAAATCCCTCAATCCTTTTCAGTTTGGAAAAAATCATCAAGTTCTTGCATACGGATATCACTTGAATAAGAACGATCTGTCCATTAATATATATGATCCTAATTACCCAATCGATGATCATGTCACGATCTCCTTAAATATTGGAAATCCCGCGTCCGCAACAACCGTTGTGCATTCAAAGTCCTCAGGACCTATTTATTGCTTTTTTAGGACAGATTACAAATTTAAAAGGCCGGTGGAAGCGTCCGAATCGATCAATAAAATAAGCCGTTTTTTCTAGCTATTGAAAAAACGGCTGTTACTATCGATCGGAGACATCAAATCTCAATAACTTTAATCGTAGAAAAAATCTCTCCTTCCGCTGTTTGGTGATGCCATTCATGTGGATAGTATCCTAATGGGTTGCAGATGATTTCAATTCCGTTATAGTGCTCATGGTGTCTGGTATGGATATGACCGAAAATATACTTTTTTACGCCATACTTCAATGCCAATTCACCGAAACGTTCGCTGCCCATCATGGCATTGAAAAAGTCCCAAGATGGATCGCCCTTAACTTGTAAATATTTTTTAAAGGGAACCACATGTGTGACCATGATGATATTTTTACCGTGGTACTCCTTTAACCGGTTCTCGAGCTTTTCAACGTAACGGTCCGTTTCTTCGCCATCCGAACCTGGCCAATGGGCATATTGCTTATCCGGCCAGGTAAAGTCGTTGAACGTGCCGATCCTAAATTGTTCTTCCGTGTACCCATCGATTTGAAAACTATAATCATACCAACCGCCGTCACCAATAACGACCCAGTCCTCATTTAATTCAACCGGGCCATTTCCAAGATTCCCGGGGAATTGAAGCAATTTTTCATAAGCGGCCTTTGAATCTTCATGATAGATATCATGGTTACCGTGCACAAATAAGATCTTTGTTGTTGGAAAATCATTTTGAAGCTTATTCAAAAGAGCAAGGCTTTTATCTGGACCCGCTGTCATATCGCCGCTGATTATAAACACATCGGGGTGATTGGTTTCTATCCATTTATTTAACACTGCCATAATTTCGCTCTGAGTCCGTTTTCGATTCAAGCCTTCATGAATATCTGACAAAATAGCAATTTTCACTCCCAGTCCTCCCTGCAAAAATAGTCCTTCATACAATTTCTTTAAAACCAATCCATTTTCCTTTATTAAAGCAAAAAAGTACCGGGCACCACCCATTTTAGAGTAGTGCCCGGCACCTTTTAAAAATCACCACCATATCTGCGGTGCTTCCGTTTCTTGAAGAGAAGGAATAATTTGTTCATCATTTTCCCAATTCAATTGCTCCAAAAATTGAAAAACATCTTCCTCGACGCGATTTCGTTCATCATCAAGTGTAATGATATGGCCCGAATTCTCATACCACTTGATTTCTTTATTGGTAGATTGAATCCCGTTGTATAGTATTTGCGGGCTCTCCATATCAATTACCTCATCATGCCTGCCTTGAATGATGCAGGCTGGGACGGAAATTTTATTTAGCCGAGAGGACACCCCTGATACCAGCCTCATTAACCCTTGAACTGCCGGCATACTGTTATCCTGAAATGCACTCAATTCGCTATTGATGTCTTGTTCTGACTTTCCTTGCAACTCCTTGTACTTTTGAGCATAGGCACGTACCATATTTGGCAGTGTTTCTTTATTTTTAAAACCCATAGGTGCACACATTGTGACAACCCCTACCAGTGGGTACTCAGTTGCCAGCTTCAAGGAAAAAACTCCCCCAAGTGATATACCCGCTGCAGCAATTTTTTCGTAGCCTTTATTCTTTAACAGCTGGTAACCCTCCAATACACTTTTCCACCAATCTTCCGGGGTGGAGTTCATAAGCTCTTCAGGCGAGGCGCTGCCATGTCCTTTATATAGAGGTGCATGGGAGGAATAGCCTTTCTCTTCTAAAAAGCGGCCTAACATACGTACATCTGCTGTGTTGCCAGTAAAACCATGAAGAAGCAAAACAGCGCGGTCCCCGCCTTCAAACGTAAATGGTTCGGGTGCTTTTAATTGCATGTCCAAACTCCTTTTGCAGATTTATATTATGTTTGTTAGTTTTTGTCTTCCTTGGGTAATTCATTACAAAAATTAATCATTGGTGGTATTGGTTCTGTTTAATGTGAAAAAGAGTAGCGGACTAGGGAAGTTCTAAAGACACTCCTATTTCTGTTTTACATAAAATAATTTAGATTTGAGATTTGGGGGACGGTAATCATGAATGATCCAAAACAAATCCATAAAGTCAGCAGGAGCAGGAACGATGAAAAAAGTAAAGAAATAAAAAAATTGGAAAAAGAGGTTGCCCTAGGCCTTTGGATTCAAGTAATTGGTCAGCTCATCGAATTAAAAGGTTTAACTGGGCTTTACCATTTGGAGGAAGATCAAAATAAAGTGGGAGAACAACAAATATTGACGGGGGTATGGATTAGGACTATTGGACAACTTCTGGAGGCGATATCTGTCTCAGGTCAAATAAACGAAACAGACCTCATTAAACTTCTGCAGGAGCAAAAGCTTGCCATAACAGGGGATATGCTTGTTTCAATTGGCTCCGCCTATGAAGTTATCGGAGGAATTAATGTGCTTGAAGAGGAGTCCATTAAGCCTACAATTATTGTTCCATAGAAACAAGGCATGGGGACGGTTCTATTGGCACCTTTTTACTGTTGTTGGAGATGGTTTACAAAAAGGTAGGAGATTCGAAGTTGATTGAATTGCAAAAAACAGCACCAGTAGTTAAGACTGATGCTGTGCAGTTGAAAGCAATTCTATTGCCGTTATTGATTGTTGGATTTTGCTTTCTCTTCATTGTGCTGTCTGATAATTTTATAACTTGTAAGAGCTGCATCACCTGAAATTCCGGCAATTAGCGAGAAGAAGATATTTTCTATAAAGGAATTAGGAGCGGTATAAAAAACGAGAAGAAGCGCAGCAATGGCACCTAGAAGCATTTCCTCAAGAAACCCGAGATAAAGAAATTTTTTTGTTCGGCGCGGCATGACAATTTTGCCATGCTTCCGAACATGTCCAAGAATTCCGACTGTCCCACCAATTACTAAAGAGAAAATAATGTCATCCAACACTTGTTTCTCACTCTCCTTAAGCCTATTTTTTTTGACCTAAGGTAAATCTTGGTGTATTACCATTATACTAAACTTGGAGACACAATAAAATTGGGAAAAATTCCAAGTTTTTGGTGAAATGAGGCATGGGAAGAGGCATGGGGACGGTTCTTTTGCATCATTTTCTATAGTAAATGATGCACGAGAACCGTCCCCATGCATCAACTCATCGAAAAAGAACAAAGATAATTATTATGAGTAAAAGAAAGGGGGAGAATTCATGAATATTCCGGAAAATGTTATTATTACATCGCTTAGAGGTAAAGAAGTTCTTTCTAATCCTTTTTTAAATAAAGGAACGGCTTTTACGAAAGAAGAAAGGGAGGATCTTGGACTCGATGGTTTGCTGCCGCCTCGGGTGCTCACGCTTGAGGAGCAGGTGAAAAAGGTCTATGAGCAATATTCGATGCGGACCACCAATCTATTCAAAAACGGCGTGCTTTATGATTTGTATAACCGCAATGTTGTTTTGTTTTACCGTCTTTTGAAGGAGCATTTAGCAGAAATGCTTCCGATTATCTACACTCCGACTGTAGGTGAAGCGATTGAGACATACTCTCATACCTACCGTCGACCGGGTGGTTTGTATCTTTCCATCGATGACCTGGATGGCATTGATACGGCATTTTATAATCTTGAACTTCCTAAAAATGGGATTGATTTAATCGTTGTTACGGATTCGGAAAGCATTCTCGGAATAGGGGACCAAGGGGTAGGCGGCATTAATATCGCCATTGGTAAACTTGCCGTCTATACAGCAGCTGCCGGTATTGATCCAAGCCGCGTTCTGCCAGTTGTCCTAGATGTTGGTACGAACAACCAGACGTTGATTTCTGATCCGATCTATATCGGTAACAAATTCGCCCGTGTCCGCGGCGAGAGTTACGAAGAGTTCATTGATTTATTCATCCAGACGGCCAGAAAGTTTTTCCCAGAAGTGCTTCTTCACTGGGAGGATCTTGGAAATGTGAACGCACGCAATATCATGGCCAAATATGGTGACAAAATCCTTACCTTCAACGATGACATCCAGGGAACAGGTGCGGTTACCCTTGCGGCGATTAAGTCTGCTTTGAAAGTCACCCGCACTCCCCTGAAGGATCAGCGGATTGTAATTTTCGGACCAGGGTCGGCGGGTATCGGAAATGCTGACCAACTGGTAGATGCGATGATTCTTGAAGGTCTAACTAAGGAAGAGGCCTATGACCGTTTCTGGGCAATTGATTACCGTGGGTTGTTGACTGACGAGTCTGGGGACGTCTTGAATTTCCAGAAACCTTATTTGCGGAAAGCAGAAGAAGTGAAGGACTGGGATAGGAATGAGGATGGCATCATTTCTTTAATCGAAGTAGTCGGGAGGGTAAAACCGACCATTCTAATTGGTACTTCGGGACAAGCCGGCGCCTTTACAGAAGAAATTGTAAAAGAAATGGCCAAACATGTTGAACGGCCGATTATTATCCCGATGTCCAACCCGACTGCACTGGCGGAAGCAGTCCCAGAAAACCTGATCAAATGGACGGATGGCAAGGCGTTAATCGCAACTGGCAGCCCATTTGATCATGTAGAATACAATGGAGTTTCCTACGAAATCGGGCAGGCAAACAATGCATTTGTATTCCCAGGGCTTGGCCTTGGAGCCATTGTGGCAAAAGCTGAAATCATTTCAAGAGGTATGTTTACAGCTGCAGCAAATGCAGTTGCCCAAATGACAGACACTAGCACATCAGGTGCATCTCTCCTGCCACCTATTGAAAAATTGCATGCGGTATCAGTATACGTCGCAGTTGAAGTAGCCAAAGCGGCCATAAACGAAGGAATAGCGAGGGCGGACATTCCGAATGTGGAGAAAGCAGTTGCCGAAGCCATGTGGGAACCTGAATATAAAGAAATAAAAAGTATAGGAATTTGGACAAGTATTTAAAAAAGTGATGCATGGGGACGGTTCTCGTGCATCATTCTTGGTGCGAGGATTTTAAGTAACCCCTAAGATGAAATCAGACCGGACATGTGGCTGCATGTTCGGTCTTTCAAATTTTGTTTGATTTTATTCTATAGCAGTTCGGCCCCATTCATTTATTCCTTCAGGCAGAGACAGATGTTAAAAAGTGTAATACCACTCGATTAAATTCATCTGACCTTTCAATTTTCCCCACATGGCCCGCTTTTTTGATCGTATAAAACGTGGAGTTTGGTATTAATTTATGCATTCTTTTTTGATTGAACGGGGGACAAATTCTGTCATTCTGACAGGAAATGACCAAAGTGGGAACATTCATTTTTTTCAATGTTTGCCGATAATCAATTTCCAAACATGCGTTTACTCCTGGTAGAAATCCATCAAGATGTTCGGACCAGATTGGCATGACTTTTTGAACGGTTTCTTCATTTTTATCATGCAAACATCTCGAAGTCGCTCCTGTGTGGAATTTTTCAATCGTCAAGTTACTTGTAAATTTTTTGTTTGTCCGCAGCAATAGTTTTTTTAACCACTTCGGCACGTAAAAAAGAGTGTTTGCAAGGATGAGAGACTTTATTTTTTCCGGACGTAACTTATAAATTTCCTGCGCAACCATTCCTCCCATGGAAAAGCCGAGGATATGCGCTTCGTTCAAGCTTAATTGATCCAATAACTCAACAATGTCTCTTGCAAACGCGTTGATGGTTATTTCTTGACTTTCTGAACACCTGGTTTTTCCAAAGCCCCGTAAATCAGGGATAATTAAATCGAAATGTTCTGCCAGCTCATGTTGAAATTTCCAGCCTTCTTTTCGTTCCCCCAACCCATGAATGAGTACTAGCGGATCGCCGCTGCCTAATCGATCATAGTAGAGATTGACTCCGTTTACCGACGCGCAAAGCAAGATAATCCCTCCCGTTTTAAATTAGTAAAGTATTATTCTTTTATTATAGAACAAAGAATCACGGGTATTGCGTTGTTTTTACTGCCATTAGGACAAAATTCAAAAAGATGGTGCATGGGGACGGTTCTAATGCATCACTTTTGTCGGTTCGTTCCACGGATAAGGGCAAATGGAACGAACCAAGCCGATATTTTACCATGACTTATCCCTAATAAATAATTTACAAAAAATAGAAGAAACCAAAAGGAGTTTTAAACATCGAGAAAGAATATTATTTGGGAACGCTTACAATTAGAACACGGGGACGGTTTCTCTTCCATCATTTTGTTTGATGCTGTCAAGGGTAAGGAAAATGAGGCATGAGAACCGTCCCCATGTAACAAAGGAGGCATTTGTTGATGGCTTTGAATCAAGGTAGTGGTCAGGTGTTTGATGCTGTGGTGGTTGGGGCTGGGTTTTCTGGGTTGTATATGCTTCATAAGCTGCGGGAGGCCGGGTATTCGGTTCGCGTTTATGAGGCAGCGGATGATGTTGGGGGCACCTGGTATTGGAATCGCTACCCGGGTGCGCGATGTGACATCGAAAGTATTTACTACAATTATACTTTTTCAAAAGAGATTTTGGACGAGTGGACGTGGTCAGCCAGATATGCTGAGCAGCCGGAAATCTTAAGCTACATAAATTTTGTGGCAGATAAACTGGACCTAAGGCGCGACATTCAGTTCAACACAAGGATTACAGCCGCCCGCTACAATGAAGAAACCCGAAACTGGGAGATCCGCATGGATGATGGCGCTTCAGTCGCAGCTGAATACTTTATCACCGCATTAGGCTGTCTTTCTTCTTCTAACATCCCGAAAATTAAAGGCTTGGACAGCTTCAAAGGCGAGATGTACCACACGGGAAGATGGCCGCACAAAAAGGTGGACTTTAGCGGCAAGCGTGTCGGGGTGATTGGAACTGGTTCAAGTGGCATTCAAGCAATTCCTGCTATCGCCAAAGAAGCAGGCCACTTAACCGTCTTTCAACGGACACCGCAGTATAGCTGTCCAGCGCAAAATCATCCACTTGAGGCAGAAGAAATCCGCAAGACTTGGGAAAATTATGATGAGATTAAACAGCTCATGCGTTACTCGCAGCACGGTGTACCATATGGACCTCGGATGCGGTCTGCTCTCGAGGATAGCCCTGAAGAACGGGAACGTTTATATGAAAAAGCCTGGCAGGAGGGCGGCCTATTTACACTTACCTACAATTACAATGATATAGCTTTGCTCCCAGAGTCGAATGAAACAGCCGCATCCTTTATCCGCTCCAAGATTAAGCAAATTGTTCGTGACCCCGAAGTAGCACAAAAGTTAATGCCGACCTACTACTACGCTACTAAACGACCTATCATAGATACCAACTATTATGAAACCTACAACCGAGAAAATGTCTCACTTGTTGATATTAAGGCAGCGCCAATTATGGAAATTACAGTAGATGGAATCAAGACGACAGACAACGAGTATGAATTAGATGTCCTTGTGTTTGCGACTGGTTTTGATGCGATGACAGGCCCTTTATTTAAAATTGATATTCGTGGAAAAAACGATGTCTCGCTCAAGAATAAGTGGGCAGACGGCGCCGAGTTGAAGACCTATCTTGGACTAGCCACTTCCGGCTTCCCGAACATGTTTATGCTGACTGGTCCGCAAAGCCCATCGGTACTAAGCAACATGATGGTTTCGATTGAGCAGCATGTGGATTGGGTTGCCGATTGCATTGATTATCTTCGTGAGCATCATTTGGAAGCATTTGAGGCCACTGAAGAGGCGGAAGCATTTTGGAGCCGGCAATGCCACGCCATTGCCGACATGTCTCTGCTAACTAAAACAGATTCCTGGTACATGGGTGCGAATATCGACGGTAAGCCCCGGGGATTCCTTGCCTTTGCGGGTGGAGTAGGGCTATATCGATTAATATGTGATGATGTTGCAGCAAGAGGCTATGAAGGGTTTACCTCTCTGCTAGCACACGATAACCAAGATGATAGCAAAATTAAGGAGGGATTTTTCATGTCAAATATTGATCCGCAGGCATGGTTTATTTTAAAACAATTAGAGTCCGCCGGTGCGCCGCCTATGGAGCAGCTTACCCCTGAACTAGCCAGGATGGGTGATTTTAGTTTATTAGCAGGTGCGCCTGAAGAGGTAGCCAAAGTAGAAAACAGGACCATTCCAGTACAGGGAGAGGAAATTCCTGTCCGCATTTACACGCCGGCGGGTGAAGGGCCATTCCCTGCATTGGTTTATTACCATGGCGGGGGCTGGGTTATCGGCAACCTGGATACTGTAGACGTGCCTTGCCGTATGTTGGCAAACAGGGCGGGTTGTGTCGTTGTTTCTGTCGATTACCGATTGGCACCTGAGCACAAATTCCCGACTGCCGCTGAGGATTCGTATGCTGCAGCTAAGTGGGTGGCGGAAAATGCTGCCGAGATTCAAGTAGACCCTGAGCGTATTGCAGTAGGAGGTGATAGTGCTGGCGGAAACCTTGCAGCAGTTGTGGCCTTAATGGCTCGTGAACAGGGAGGCCCTTCATTTGCCTATCAAATGCTTATCTATCCTGTTACCAATCACGCTTATGACACGGACTCTTATCGTGATAATGCCGAGGGTTATTTTTTAACAAAAAATACAATGGTCTGGTTCTGGAATCATTATCTTCGTAATGAAGAGGATGGCCAAAATCCGTATGCTTCGCCATTATTGGCAGAGGACTTAAGCGGACTTCCGCCAGCGCTGGTGATTACGGCAGGCTTTGACCCGTTACGCGATGAAGGGGAAGCCTATGCGGAACGGCTGAAATCAGCAGGCGTACCGGTGGAAGCGACACGCTATGACGGAATGATTCACGGTTTCTTCTGGATGCCAGGGGTGTTAGCGGAGGCGCATAACGCCATCAACCAGGCAGCCAATGCCTTGAAGGATGCATTTAATGCTATAAAAACTAGATAGATATATTGCAGATTTTTAGGAGGCTAAATCAAAACAGGAAGGATATATTTAACCATTGTAAAATTGACCTTAAAATAATCAACTGAAAACAGGGTGGTCCTACCAGTGGCTACTCTGTTTTTCTATTAGCACCTAAATTTTGGTGTGATTTTTTACGATTCTTTTTAATGTATTTTTCATAATCATTAGATGGATTATCTTTGTCTAGAATTCTTTACCAATTTATAATCAACAATTTACATAACCTATACAGAGAATTAAAATCTCCTTGCTATGTTATTAATAGATATATTTTTTAAACTGTGAACTTAAAAAACTAGAGGAGGTTTTGTTATGAGTAATCTGGATTCACAAAAAGAAATGGACAGAAGGAAATTTATCAAAATCGGAGGTATAGGTACACTTGCATTAACACTCGGAGCAGCTGGCCTTCCAAAAGATTTGTTTACTGGGACAGCTTATGCTGAATTAAATGATGATATGAAGCTTCAATTTAATCCAGACGGCAAATTCAAGATTGTTCAGTTTAATGATACACAGGATGATGAAAATATTGACCGCCGTACCATACAACTGATGGAAAAGGTCCTTGATACAGAGAAACCGGATTTTGTAGTCCTTAACGGAGACAACATCACTGGGGGCTGTGACACTCCTAGCGAAATGAAACAAGCCATCAACAATGTGGCCCAGCCGATGGAGCAAAGAGGGATTAAGTGGGCCATTACATACGGAAATCATGATGAGGATTCCACTCCAAAAAGCGGCCTAAATGAGGAAGATATGCTGGGCATTTATATGTCTTACCGATACAATATGAACACACCTGGGGTAAAAGACGTTACAGGTACGGGTAACATGAATCTTCTTATCAAAAATTCAAAAGGGACAGATGCAGCGTTCAACCTCTGGCTGCTTGACAGTGGAAGATATGCCCCTCAAACGATTGCGGGTCAAGATTTTCAAGGATACCCAACCTGGGACTGGCTCCGTATGAACCAAGTCAGCTGGTATTATGAGACGTCAAAAAAACTGGAACAGCAATGGGGTCATAAAGTTCCATCGCTAGTATTTATTCATATACCGCTTTGGGAGCACAGATTTATGTGGTTTGGAAGTGTTGACGGAAGAACGGATGCCCATCACGCAAAGGCCTTGATTAAACACAATATTGTGGGTGAAAGAAATGAAGAGGAATGCCCGGGTCCAATCAACAGCGGAATGTTTTCAGCAATGCTAGAAAGAGGGGATGTCAAAGGGGTCTTCTGTGGACACGACCATGTCAATACTTATATGGGTAATTATTATGGAATCTTGCTTGGCTATTCAGGCAGCACAGGTTTTGGCGCATACGGCCTACCAGGGGCTGACCGAAATAGATTGCGCGGTGCCCGAGTTTTCAATTTAGATGAAAACACGAAGGACGTTCTTGTGGAAACTCATATGGTGTTTGCTAAAGATTATGGCATCGATTTGACTGCCAATGACCAAAGTACTGCGCCTGCACCAATAGATGAAAGCAAAAAGAAAGAAAAAGTAATCAAAAGCTAATTTTAAGATGATGCATAGGGACGGTTCTCGCGCCTCAATTTCTAGCAAAAATGAGGCATAAGAACCGTCCCCATGCATCTTCCCATGAATCTTTATAATTTTTGTTATGTAATATTTGAAAAAATTGTAATATAATATAAATAATTAGTTTATTTAGATAAAGGCAAACTTCTCGAAAGAGTGGGACGCAAAGCTACAGGTCTAAGGTTTGAAACTATGATGGCTGAGCTGCCTAAAATAGTATATATTTTAGGGGGATTTCATTTTGACTACATATGTTTATGACAACGAACTTGAAATGGATGTGGTGGAACTTAGTGATGAAAATATTATAGAGGGGTACATAACAGCTTTACTAAAAATGGCCGACAAAAATTATAAATTCTTAGAAAAAGAATTGTTGAAAAGAAGGTTATTTTTGGTTGCCTTAGAACGTTACGATACAAGAAAGGTGTTATTCCATTCTGGCTTTGCTGACTAGGGTTCATCTAAAAAAGGGCAACTCTAGAAGCCACTTGAAAAAGAAAGCTCCATGGACTTTTTAAAGTGCTTGGAGCTTTCTTTTTTATTTTAAAAACTATTCCTATAAACATAAGCATCTTTCGGCTGCTCGATGATTTTATAATCCGTTACTTTTAAAATAGGAATTTTCATTTTAAAAGGCTGATAATACATCGTGTCCATCGTTCCTGTTACTTCGTACCACTGATCATTTGGGATGTGGACATTTTCAGGGAATTGAATCATCATTCCGAACACACCAGAGTCGGCAATACAGTGAATAATCCCAAATCGGAATAAGAAGATTTGGTTGCCGTTTAACCCCGGACCGTTATATGAAAAACCCTTCATCGTCATGGTTTTCCCAACAAATTCGCCGGAAAAGTTGTAGATGACTTCCAGACCTTTTAAATAGTCCTCATCTGTTAAGGTAATATGGTCATTTCCTTTATACGATTTGAATTCCTTTTTGACTAAATCCGTAAATGCATCTTGGCCCATAAATTTACTCATGTCGGGATTTAATATTTGGTGCATGCCATAACGGTCGGCCCCGTCCTCTAACGTAGGAAAACTAAATCCTTTGGCATTAACTAATTGTGAATCTAGGGTCGCTACCGGCAAAAACACACCTGTCAAAGCGGGAAGAACAATCATCGTATACGAAACCGTTCTTTTTAGCTTTTTTCCAAAAGAAGGCTTTTTATGGTCATGTGAATGATCGTGATGGCATTCATGACATTCCAATTCTATCTCTGATTTTTTCTCTTTAAAGTACCATCTGATTCCTTCTACAATAGTTAGGAAGAATAGGGCATAAATCATACTGTAGGAAAGAAAGGAATACTTCATATTAATATACTTCGAAATGTTTCCTGATAAATGCAAATAGAAAAACAAGTTGGTAAACAATAATAAAATCACGACGCGAAACATATTCTTCCCTCCTTTACAGTAATAGTGAACCGATAAATACGAATGCTGAAATTAACGAAACAAGCAGGATAACGAATTTTGGCTTAAACGTTCCGAACATCATCAGCAGGTTCTTGATGTCAACCATTGCACCAAACACCAAGAATGTCACAATTGAACTTTGTGAAAATGTGTTTCTGAAAGACGAAGCAACAAACGCATCCGCTTCAGAACAAATTGATAAAATGAACGCCAGCGCCATCATGACAAGAACACCCGCTACTTTGGAATGTCCAAGTGCAGCCAACGTAGAAGTCGGGATAAAGGTTTGCATCGCTGAAGCGATTAACGAACCCATCACCAAGTACTTTCCGACGTGGAAAAATTCATCGATGGTATGAGTGATCACGCTGACCAATTTTTGCTTCGTATTTTGTTTCGAATGGTCATGGACATGACCATGTTCATCGGCATTCAGCCTTAACTGGTTCGTCTTGACCACGAAAGAAAGAACAATCCCGACTAAAATCGAAACCACAATGGCAAACCCGGCACGATACCAAACCATCGTCCAGCTATTGCCAAAGGCGATATACGTTGAAAAAAGAACAATCGGATTGATAATTGGTCCGGTGAGCATAAACGAAATCGCGGCGGGAAGGGCCACACCTTTTTCGACTAATCTTTTCGTAATTGGAACAATTCCACATTCACAGCCTGGAAAAATTGCGCCTACGAAACTAGCAGTTATCACTGAAAGAATCTTATTTTTCGGCATGATCCGGACAATCATATTCTCTGAAACAAACACTTCAATCAGTGCCGCAACAAACGCGCCGATCACAATAAAAGGAATTGCTTCTATTATTATACTAATAAATATCGTGTTTAATTGTAACAATTGATTCATAGGAGAACCTCCTGAAATAGAAAAGCGATAAAAAACATAGCAATTATAACAGATAGTAAGACAAATAGTGATATGTTTTATTTCCAAAAGTGGAAGTGATGCACGAGAACCGTCCCCATGCATCATTTAACCTTGTATTCTACAAAGCTTTTCCCTTAAAATTAATTAGGTAAGGGGGAATGTAGGCTGAAACGGAAGATTGGTTTTGTTTATGAATGTTTGTTAGCTGGACTTATTATTTTTTCTTTGGTTGCTGAATTGCCCGAGCGGGAAGATTATGTTTTGGGCTGGTTTGTATGGGGGCTTTTCGCTGTCGATTATGTGATACGGTTGTTGTTAAGCAAAAATAAATGGGAATTTGCTAAAAACCATCCGATTGAACTTCTTGCACTAATACCCGTCGATCAATTATTTAGAACCCTTCGTTTAATCCGCCTAATCCGCTTGGTCCGGCTCATCCTCGTCGTGAAAAGAAATAATTCGCTTCTAGATCTTTTGATTGAAAAATACCGTTTTGATAAATTATTTATAACCGTTATTGCGTTGTTATTTCTAACAGCCATCCCAATGGCCTGGATTGAACCTAACTTTGACAGTTATGGTGATGCCCTGTGGTGGACTGTTGTGACTACCACAACAGTAGGGTATGGGGATTTATACCCAGAGACAACTGTTGGACGATTAATTGCAAGTGTACTTATGTTCGTCGGAATCGGTTTAATTGGGGTTGTAACAGGAACGGTGGCCTCGCTTTTTTCAAATAAAAAAACGGATCTGCCCGACCAATTAAAATACGTAAGAGATAAAATTGACGAATATCCAACCATTAGTGAACCAGAGCTTCTCGTGATGATCGAGCAGTTGAAGGCTTATCAAAAAGAACAAAAGAAGAGCTAACGCTTTTCATGAAAAGTGCCAGGGACGATTAGTTAATCGCACCTGGCACTTTTTTTATTAAGTAAAAATTTTTTGATAAAATAACAAAAACCATTTAATATTAAACTAACTAAATTTAATACCAAGTCCTAATAATAAGTAATAATTTAGATAAACTGGAGATTATTGTATGTCAATTGAGACGAAACAAAAGAAACCAAATATTGACGACTATTTTAATTCACTCGGAATCAAAGAATGCAAAAGCAAGCTCGCCTTTTGGAAGCACGTTACTGCTGTAGATTCCGTCTTGGCAGAGGAACTGGAACCGCTTATTTCCCGCAAAAGAAAAGGGAACATTTATGATGTAAAGAATCAAACCCTGCCATTTAGTTTAGCTGCAGAATCGTGGACGATGTCCTTTCACAAATCATTGCTCACCTGGGTAAGCCAGCAAAAGCAATTAAAGCCAAAGAGAATTTTGGAAATCGGGTGTGATAATGGATTGTCGGCATGCTGGTATGCAAAGCTTTTTCCTGATGCGGAAATCGCCGGAGTCGACCAGTCGGAAAACGGAATCCATTGTGCCCGGCAGTTGGCCAAGCAGCTAGGGCTCTCAAACGTGAGTTTTTATCAAATCGGCTTTATGGAGCTCCTTGACCATTTTTCTAAGCATTCTTTTGATATGATTATTTCGGTACGCAGCTTTCATGAGATTATGGGGCCCATTTTCATTCAAAACTATTGGTCGCTGCCTGACCACCTGAAGGAAAAACCAACGTTTGGTGACAGCTGGTATTTACAAATCGTTGACTTCTTTTTAACCCCGAACGGAACCTATCTCTCTTGTGAGCGATTGGAAAACCCGGCAGATGTCGGGAAGTGGGCCAATTTGCTAAAAGAAGCCAATCTCCATGTCCAATGGAGTGACAGTGAAATCATCGACTATTATGAATTTAGAACAAAAAAGCAATCTCCTGTCATCGTAGCGACAAAAATAGAAACAGGACTTTCCACTTTGGAAGGGATGGAACACCTATATTCGAAAAATCAGCCGCTCATATTAGAGGCTGGCCAATCCTATACCACGGTGAATGCAGAGTTTGCCTTCCACCGACTAGGAGAGAAAACATTTCAATTTGGACAGTATTTAGCTGTACCCAACCACTGGTTTATGTATCGATTTGAAGTTTGGGAAACGAATGATTTTCTGCTCGTCTATTGCTATGGTAATATGGGGTATCGTCAGTTGGACATTCTTCCTGCCGGGGCATATGAAGAAGCCCAATTGCTAATGGAGCAGGCAGCAGGGCAGTTCAGTCACCTCGGACCGATTGTAAAGTACGACAGCCTGAAAGACCGTCCAGAATAAAAACTTCATTAATAAGGAAGGGGGAGTCATGGTTGAAATCCAATGCCCTAAAAGGTTATCGGAAATTAAGAGATATCTATGAAAATAATCTGACAGTGGAATTGCTTTCAGAAGAGATTAAGACATGCGAAGCGGAAGATGATGCTGCCGCTGTTAAAAAGGAAATGTTTGATCGCGATTTTGATATTTATGGGGTTAAACAGGGCGGAAAACTTATTGGATATGTAAAAAGAGAAGATATAAAAAAAGAAGGAAAAATAAGTGAGTTTGTTGAGGATTTTCGTGCCGATAACCTTATCTCAGATTCCACTTCTTTGATTGATTTGCTGGATATTTTTCAGGAGAGAGAATTCACCTTTATCCTTGAAAAGAACAAAGTTACCAGGATCGTCACGGTGGCCGATTTGCAAAAGCAGCCAATTAGGATGTTGGCTTTTAGTTTCATTTCACTTCTGGAAATGTACATCATTTCAGTGATTAAAGAATTTTATCCGGATGACAGCTGGGCTGATAAGTTAACAGAATCAAGATTAACCAAAGCAAAAGAGCTTTTGGAAGAGCGGTTAGCAAAAAATGAAGCCCTGACTTTGGTGGACAATTTACAGTTATCCGATAAAGGCACGATCATTCGGAAAACGCCAAAATTAGTCGAGCTGCTAGGCTTTGAATCAAATAGTCAATGCAAGGAATTTTTTAGAAAAATTGAGGAATTACGAAACAATACAGCCCATTCTCAGGAACAAATTTACCATGACTCAAAGGAGTTTATCACTATACTTCTACAATTACAAAAGATACTAAACGTAGATTGATTGGGTTGAACTATGAGCCAGAGCAGAAGAGTTCAATGGAAAAAAACTCCTTATATCTGGGCAATCAATCTTATTTTTATAATAAGGAATTTTTCCCGAATTATATATATTCTGAATATTCAATTGACATTGTTTATTTGATAAACTAATATGAGATTAAATTCATATTAGCGGATGAATATTATGGGAGAGACTAAACGCATCGTTTAGCACCGAAGGAGCAAATTCCAAAAATCAGGTATCAATCTCTCAGGTAAAAGGACCATAATAGGACGCATCTCTGGAGAGAGCCCATGGGCCGCCAAAGGAGTCAAACTCTCAGGTAAAAGGACAGAGAAAAGTAGGAGAACCCCTATTTTTCTCTGTCCTTTTTTAGTTGAGAAAGATGGGAATAAGTAAATAAAGGGGCTGGATAATTAAAGAAAAAATGAAAGCGCTTTTTTACGCCGATTTATGAAACCTATTTTGGATATTAAAATTGCAAGCATCAGGAGGGGAAAATGATATGCAGGAACAAAAATTGGCTAGAGGATTAAAAAACAGGCACGTACAGCTAATCGCTATTGGCGGGGCAATTGGTACAGGTTTATTTCTTGGGGCGGGAAAGTCGATCCATTTAGCTGGACCATCGATTTTATTTGCTTATATGATTACAGGCGTCATTTGCTTTTTAATCATGCGTTCATTAGGTGAACTACTTTTAAGCAATTTGAACTATCATTCTTTTGTTGACTTTGTTCAAGATTATTTCGGTAATATGGCAGCCTTTATCACAGGATGGACCTACTGGTTCTGTTGGATTACGATTGCAATGGCGGATTTGACAGCAGTTGGAATTTATACTCAGTATTGGTTTCCCCATGTGCCACAGTGGATGCCAGGATTAATTGCCCTCGTTTTTTTGCTCATGATGAATCTTGCAACCGTAAAACTATTTGGCGAAATGGAATTCTGGTTTGCATTAATTAAAGTCATCGCCATCCTAGCACTCATTGTAATTGGTATTTTTATGATTTTTAAGGGCTTTTCTACAGATTCAGGACCATCGAGTTTTACGAATCTATGGAGCCATGATGGGATGTTCCCGAATGGCATAAATGGTTTTATCCTCTCATTCCAAATGGTTGTCTTTGCGTTCGTAGGCATTGAACTTGTAGGACTTACAGCTGGGGAAACAGAAGACCCAGAAAGAGTAATTCCAAAAGCAATCAATAATATCCCTATTCGTGTGATCATTTTCTACATTGGTGCACTTTTAGTTATTATGAGCATCTATCCATGGAACGCTATCAAACCAGCCGAAAGTCCATTTGTCCAAGTATTCGTGGCAGTTGGTATCGCAGCAGCAGCAGGTATTGTCAATTTTGTTGTTCTCACATCTGCAGCTTCGGCATGTAATAGTGCCATCTTTAGTACAAGCCGTATGGTATACTCACTTGCAAAAAATAATAATGCACCAAAATCACTTTCTATTCTTACTGTACGTAAAGTACCCTCCAATGCATTGTTCTTCTCAACTGTTGTTATTTTAATTGGCGTTGCTTTAAACTATATAATGCCAGAAGGAGTATTTACACTGATCACTAGTGTTTCTACCGTGTGTTTTATCTTTATATGGGGAATTACTGTTATTGCCCATTTAAAATATCGTAAAACAAGACCGGATTTAGCGAAAGCAAACAAGTTTAAAATGCCGTTTTTCCCGATTGCCAACTATTTAATCCTTGCTTTTCTTACGTTCGTACTTATCGTACTTGCACTTGCAGAAGATACCCGTATTGCTTTATTTGTCACTCCGGTTTGGTTTATTTTGCTGATTGTAATTTATAAAATGCAAAAAACGAAAATAAATAAAGCGGATGAAGTGAATCGTGGGCCGGTAGTAGAAAATTAATCAGAACTAGTGAAATTGTGTGGACTATTTATAGGAAAAAATAAAACACTAAACTCTTTCTTTTTCGAGTTTAGTGTTTTTTTACCTAATGCTTATTAATAGTCATGGAAATAATTACTTGTTGAGAACAATATGAAAAAGAGATATATTATAATTCCTGTCGCCAATCAGGTGACTGAAATACATTGGGTGAGCTTTTAAATCATGATGTATTGGAAAAAACTTTCTGTTGCATCAAAATAACAATGATGTTATGATGTGAAAGTCGCTCTTAAACAGAGTGTTCCGGTCAATCTCAATTGGAAAAAATTGATGATTGATAGATTGTTAGAAATGCGATATGATAGTCATTGTCGCTTCTGAAAAAAGCTTAGACAAAAGCATTGATAGTTCTTTGAAAACTAAACAAACAAAAACGTCAACAAACAATAATT
>NZ_JBLVQN010000037.1:0-60748 GCF_058323225.1 Neobacillus sp. PVCKKU3 | reverse complement strand
CTAAAAAAAGGAACCAAAACTGGTTCCTCTTATTTTTAACCCTTTATAATCCAAAATTTTAATACACCGTTCTCTTCTTCATGCTTGACTAATTCATGACCGCCAGATTTTGCCCAAGCAGCAAGGTCATTTTTTGCCCCTTTATCAGTTGCATGTATTTCTAACACTTGACCACTTTCAAGTTCGTTCATCGCTTTTTTTGTTTTTACAATTGGCATTGGGCATGCTAACCCTTTTGCATCTAAAACTTTATTCACATTCATTATTTCTATTCCTCCTTGTTATTCTGCATGATGGACCGCACAACGGTATGGTCCGATTTCCAGTTCTTGAGCCTGTATTTTTCAAATAAAAATATTAGAATGTTAGAGTGACATCCGCGTCTTTAGCAAACTCTAAAAACGTTACTGCCCCGCCTACCTCAATTCCATCAACAAAATCTTCTGTCGCTAAACCCATCACATCCATCGTCATTTGGCAGCCAATGAATTTAACACCCATTTCTTGCGCCATAGCAGCCAATTCAGGAATGGTTGGAACATTCGCCTTTGCAAAACCTTCAGCAAAATGTTCCTTTCCTTCCGGCATTGGAAGTTGTTTGTTTGCTTCCTTATGGATTAAATTTAATCCTTCGAATGTAAAGAAAATAGCTACTTCTTGATCGGTTGCAGCGGCTGCCGTTGCGATATTAAACACTTTATAGGCATCAAATAAACCGCCATTACTTGCAATAATTGCTACTTTTTTATTCATTGTTAATTCCTCCTAATTTTTGATTAAACCAGTTGTTTTTCCATTCCATTGGCTCATTCCTGGAACCACATTAAAAACTTTTGCAAATCCCTTTTCTGCCAACTTTTGTGCTGCCATATCACTGCGGTTTCCTGTTCTGCAGACGATATAGATTTCATCCTCTTTGTTTAAATCTATTAATCTCTCTTCCAATTCACCCAAAGGGATGGAGATAGCGTTTGGAATATGGTTAAAGGCATATTCTGCCGTTTCTCTGACATCCAGTACCACGATGGTTTCATTCTCAAGCTTTGCTTCTAGCTGATCATTGTTAATCACATGCGGATGTTTATGTTCTATTATTTCTTCACCAGATGACTTTCTAAGATAATGTTTTAATATTTCTCCCTCTTCCAATGTTCCTAAATATTGATGCCCTGTGCTTTCAGACCAAGCCTTAATATCTGCTTTGGACCCTTTATCTGTTGCCTGAACTTCCAATACTTGACCTGCCTCTAATTCCTTCATTGCTTTCTTGGTTTTAACAATTGGCATGGGACATGCCAAACCTTTTGCGTCCAAAATGAAGTTTGCTTTCATGTTCTCCATCTTAAAACCTCCTAATTTGCATACCAATACGGGTATTACTTTTATTAAAAAATTACTCAACTTTCCAGGCCATCATTCCACCTGTCATATTAAAGGGGAAGATTCCTCCCCTTTCGTTAAATAAACAGATTCACATTGCCTTCTTCAGCGTCCGCTAGGTACGCAGCAACACCTGCATATTCAATGTTATCCAACAATTCCTCTTGTTGAAGACCTAACAAATCCATTGTCATGGTACAAGCCACTAATTTAACGTCCTGCTCTTGAGCCATTTCAATTAACTGAGGAAGCGGCAATGCATTGTGCTTTTTCATGATATCTTTGATCATTTTAGGACCGAAACCGGCAAAGTTCATTTTGGATAGTCCCATTTTATCTGCTCCTCTAGGCATCATTTTTCCGAACATTTTTTCCATGAACCCTTTTTTCAATGGAATCTGTTCATCTTTACGAAGAGCATTTAGTCCCCAAAACGTATGGAAAATGGTGACCTCGTGATCATAAGCAGCTGCACCATTTGCAATAATATAAGCCGCCATTGCTTTATCATAATCTCCACTAAATAGGACAATCGTTGTTTTTTTCTTTTCCGTCATGAAGCAACCTCCTGAATGTAAAATTATTAATTAAACCATTACGCGTACGGGTATTTTGAAGATCAAAAAAATTATCCTTTTTTAATCCAAAACCTTAATACCCCTTTTGCATCTAATACTTTATCTATATACATATGAAATCCTCTCCTCTTGTTTTCTCGATTACCCCAATGGGTATAATATTAAATAAAGGTAAAGCAGGTGTCAACCCTTTATATTATCTATTTACAATGAATTTTCTCCATTATTTATCCTTATATATATACCGAAAGGGGTATTTCTCTTGGGAAAATAATATACCCTCCAAGATATTTATTAACATCTTTTTGGGTATGGTATTTTCCTCTTAGGTTAACGGCTTTTTACAAGCAAATCGACAGCTTCTTTTACCATTTCTTCCATACTTCTTTCTCCTTGCTCATTCGCCTTTTGCACACATTCCACTAAATTGGAACTTACAATAACACCAATTGTCCGATCAATGGCCGTTCTCGATGCAGACAACTGAGTGATTACCTCTTTACAATCCTTGTTTTCTTCCATCATTCTCAAAATTCCTCTTAACTGTCCTTCAATACGTTTTACCCTATTTTTGATTTGATCATTATAGTCCATGTTCTTATCTCCTTTAACAACAATTATTTTCTACCTTTAATGATTTTTCCTCAATTGAAATTTTGTGATTGTCAGAAATGGAATATCCGACAACCCTAAAACCTTTATGTCTAAAAAAACGAACGCCAACATTTTTTTCAAGTGAACTCGATGCGATTATATATAAATCACCATCAGGTATTTCGTTTATATTTCTGTTCAGATAGGCAATCGGGATATTAATTGAACCTTTGATAGGATCGTTATTACATTCATTATAGTCTCTAATATCTATTATCATTATATTATCATCTTTAAGATCCTTCAAATTGATAAAATGAACACCAAGAACCGGAAAATATCTTCTATATAAAATAAATGATACAATTATTGTTAACAAAATTAAAACTATCATTTAAAGACTCCTTCAATAAAACAAATTCATTGGCAAGGTTTATAATATACCCCATTAGGTATTATTGTCAATAGAATCTAAAAAAATTTTTTTCAGTATGCAAAAAAAAAGACCGCAATGAACGTGGCGGTCTAAAGAATGATTTACTATTTACTTTTTTCAATCCAAAATTTGATCATATTTCTTTCGATTTCCGTTTTAAGGATGGTATGACCTGCATTTTTAGACCAAGCTGGCAGATCGTTTAAAGCTCCCATATCTGTAACATGCAGCTCCAATACTTGTCCGGCTTCCAATGACTCAAGACCTTTTTTTAATTTGATGATTGGCATTGGACAAGTTAGGCCAGTTACATCTATAACTGAATGGACTTTTATGTCATTTGTATTGTTTACTACAGTTTCCCCAAGGTCGTTTGTGGAGGTTTCAACATTTTTGTCTAAATTGCTTCCGTATACGGAGGAATATGTTTTCCAGCCGCCATCCACATTTTTAACCTGATAGCCGTAGTTTTTTAGAATCCTGGTCGCTAAATATCCTCTTAAACCGACCTGGCAACTGACATATATGGTCTGATCCTTAGGAAGCTCTTCTAATCGATTCCTTAAATCATTTAAAGGAATATTGATGGACCCTTCGATAAAACCAAACTCATGCTCCATTGGTTCACGAACGTCGATTAATACCCCTCCGTCTACCACGATTTTGTCAATTTCATGCCATTGTACCATTTCCAGCTCGCCTTCCATGATGTTGGAAGCCACATAACCAGCCATATTAACTGGGTCTTTTGCAGATGAGTATGGCGGAGCATAGGATAATTCAAGGTTGGTCAAATCTTCTACTGACAATCCACCTTTAATGGCGGTTGCAATCACGTCGATGCGCTTATCCACACCATCTGCCCCGACTGCTTGGGCGCCGAAAATTTTCCCGTTTTCTTTATCAAAGATTAATTTTAAAGCAATTGGTGCTGCTCCCGGATAATATCCTGCGTGTGAACTTGGGTGGATATGAACAACTTCATATGATACCCCTAAACGTTTTAATGTTTTTTCATTATTTCCAGTAGCTGCAACTGTTAGATCAAATACTTTGGCAATCGAAGTACCCATTGTTCCTTGATACTTCTCTTTTTTCCCCATCATATTATTTGCTGCAATCCGGCCTTGACGGTTTGCTGGCCCTGCGAGCGGAATCATGGCCTTTGTTCCGCTAATATAATCGACAACTTCAACCGCATCGCCAACGGCATAAATATCCTCATTAGAAGTTTGGTGGTATTCATTGATAATAATACCTCCACGCTCTCCAAGTTCTAACCCTGCAGTCTTGGCTAATTCATTTTCAGGTCTGACTCCGATAGATAGGATCGTCATATCGGTTTCTATTTCTGTTCCATCAGAAAGAATAACCTTCTTCCCTTGATCAGCAAATGATTGCACACCATTTTCTAAAATCAACTTTACGCCTTTTTCTTTTAAATGAGTGTGTAAAATACTGGCCATTTCAAAGTCAATAGGTGCCATAATTTGATTTGCCATTTCAATAATGGTCACTTCGATTCCTCTATCTACCAGGTTTTCTGCCATTTCAATTCCAATAAATCCGCCGCCAACCACAACAGCTTTTTTAGGGTTTTCGGAGTCAACATAATTTTTGATTTTATCGGTATCCGGTATATTTCTTAAGGTAAATAGTGTCTGATTTTCATTTAACCCTGGGATCGGTGGTACAATTGGTCTTGCCCCAGGTGATAATAATAACTTATCGTATGTTTCCTGGTAAACCTCACCATTTTGCAAATTCTTGATAGTTACTTTCTTATTTTCTGGATCAATGCTCATTACTTCACTTAAATTGCGAATATCAAGCTTGAAACGCTCTGACATTCCTTTTACCGTTTGTACTAATAACTTGCTTCGGTCTTTAATCGTTTCACCGATATAATAAGGTAATCCACAATTTGCAAACGAAATATGTTCCCCACGCTCTACAAGAATTATATCGACGTCTTCACTTACTCTTCTTAATCTGGCAGCTGCAGTAGCGCCGCCAGCAACTCCGCCTACGATGATTATTTTCTGTGTCATATTTGTTCCCTCCAAGTAATATTTATAAATCTTAACAACTAAGAAATAAAATTAAACATTATCAGATATACCCCAACGGGTTTTATACCTATATGGGTATTATAGAACGTAATAAAAAAATGTGAAGTTTCTTCATGAGATTTTCACATTTTCTTCACATTTAATTTTCACTAATTATTCACATTTAAGGAAAAGTGGGAGTCTAGTTTTTTAATATTAATAAAGTAAATATAATAATGCCCAAACCTGTTCATCTTAATTGGCTGATAGACAGAAATAAAAAATAGCGAAAAGCAGCAAAAATAGTATTTCCCATTAACACTGCAATCCGCCATTTTGAATTTTATCCTGAAATTGCCGGTAAAGAAAGGATGACCTCCGTACCTTTACCGGGTGAACTATGAATCTTAATCTTGCCATTCATACTTTCAATAATTCTATAAACCACCATCATCCCCAGCCCAGTTCCGTTTCCCGTCATGGTAAAATAGGGCTCGCCTAGCCTTTCAAGCACTTCTCTGCTCATTCCAACACCATTATCCAGTATATGGATGTGACATTTCCTTTCCTTGAGATCAGTTTTAATGGTGATATTTCCTCCATTCGGTAGGGCTTCAATACTATTTTTTAAGATGTTTCCCAATGCCTGTACCATTTTTGCTGGTTCTCCAAGTACATAACATTGGCAGCTATAGTGACGATTGGAGATTTGGACGTTAAACTGATTGGCATAAGGTTCCATAACCGAAACCGCTTCCTTTATGGAAACTTCTATATCCATTTTTTCCATTTGGTTTGGGTAAGGTCTTGCAAATGTTAAATAGTCTGTTACGACCCGGTCAACGCGATCCATTTCATCTAGAGCTAATTGAAATAATGAGTCCCTTTTTTCCTGAGACATGGTTTGGTCATATTTCAGTAATTGCATCATCCCGCGGGCAGTGGTTAACGGGTTTTTAACCTCATGGTTGACTGCAGCTGCTAAGTGGCTCACCGTCTCGAGCCTGGCCGCTTGAAATAGCTCCATCCGCTTTCGATAATTCTTCCGTATCGCTTCCTCAGACAAACTTACTAGAATGATCCCTAAAAGGTTCACAATGAGATAGTTAATCGAAAAATTTATGGTGTCTGATTGAATAAGGTGGTCAGATCCATAAAAAAGAACAACAACCGAAAAAAGCATATTAATGCCGGCAGCCAAAAACACTTTATTAAAAGTTTTCAATCGAAAATAAATAGGTCTAAAAAAATGACCAATGAAAAACAGTAAAATTGTACTAATGATAGAACCGAGTATACCCGGACCACCTTGAATGATTCTAATGAAAACGGTTTCGATTGCGAGTAAAAATCCGATGAAAGGGCCGCCATACAAGGTACCCAACCATAGTGGGATCCTCCGCAAATCAAAATTCAAACCGTTATCTTTATAGAAGGAAAATACCATACAAAACAATATAGCGATTCCATAGGTGATGAGAATTCCATACTTTTTTACAAATGGACTTTCAGGCTTACTTTCATTCCAAAATTGATGAACAATCATTGCGATTATGATAACCAATAAGTTAAAAAGCATATTACTGCTTTCATTAATCATTAAAAATTCCCCTTCATCTGCATTTCCTTCTATTAATTCTGCATCACATTTATTTAGTTCTTTTTGGATTAAAAACGGTTAACCTAAAAAGATATTATCATAGACGAAATAGATTTCCCATATTAGTTTAATCAAAATAGAGTGAATAATTAATCAAGAGTAGAAACGATCTTATCCTAATTTATTGTTTTAGAATTATGGTGAGTTTTTTGTGTTTTTTTTATTAATTTTTGCTGTAGAAAATAACTTCATTTAATTTGGAGAAAAATAATGAAGGATTAGCATGGATATGTTAATAAACAACATTTAGGAAAGGAAGGATGAAGCCATGTCGATTCAATCCTTTCAACCGGGACAAATAGTATATGTAATCATTCGCAACCCTCATGCACAGGATGTGGCCAATGTCCAAGAAGCAGCGGTTGTTCAAAATCCCGAGTCACCAGGTGATTTGGCGCTGTTTGTGTATGAAACCTATTATCCATTAAATGATGAAGTAGCGGTATTTAGCTCTTCTTCCGAGGCGGAAAATGCCTTTCAGGAAGCATTCGGCTACACAGAAATCGAGGGTTATTATGGTTAAACCCTTTGTCCCTCAACTTGTCTATGTAGAACCCGATGCATTGACCTATCCACTTGGAAAAGAGCTTGTGTCCAAATTTGAGAATATGGGGATTGAGATCAGGCAAACCACCTCCCATAATCAAATTCGGAATTTACCCGGGGAGAATGACTTTCAAAGGTATCGAGTCGCCAAATCAACACTCGTGGTCGGAGTAAGAAAAACGCTGAAATTTGATACCTCCAAACCTTCAGCAGAATATGCGATTCCCTTTGTGACTGGCTGCATGGGTCATTGCCATTATTGTTATTTGCAAACGACGATGGGCAGTAAACCCTATATCCGCACCTATGTCAACATTGATGATATTTTTGAAGCAGCCGAGAATTATATGAAGGAACGTGCTCCGGAACCTACACGATTTGAAGCATCCTGTACTTCGGACATCGTCGGTGTGGATCACTTAACCCACACCTTAAAAAAAGCGATTGAGTTTTTTGGTGAATCTGAATATGGAAAGCTTCGGTTTGTCACAAAGTTTGCCCATGTCGACCATTTGCTCGATGCCAAACATAATGGAAAAACCCGCTTTCGGTTTAGCATGAACAATGATTATATCATCAAAAATTTTGAGCCAGGCACCTCCCGCCAACAAGAAAGAATTGAAGCGGCCGGAAAAGTTGCGAATGCAGGATTCCCATTAGGTTTTATAATCGCCCCTATCTATTTACATGACGGTTGGAAGGAAGGCTATAAGGAAATGTTTGAAAAATTAGAGGCCGAACTTCCAAATGCAGCGAAAAAAGACTTAACCTTCGAACTGATTCAACATCGCTTTACCAAACCGGCAAAAAAGGTTATAGAAAAAAACTATCCGATGACGAAATTGGAATTGGATGAGTCGAAACGGAAATGGAAATGGGGACGCTACGGGATCGGAAAGTACGTGTATACCGACCAAGAGCAAGAGGATATCAAAGATACCTTGGGTGCATATATTCATAATTATTTCCCTGAAGCAAAAATTGAGTACTTCACTTAAAGGAGTAGATTTTCATGACAAATTCAGATCTAAAAGAAAAGGTCCAGAAGGTTATCTCTGACCACAAAAGGGGCATTCTATCGACAGTTGAAAATAATAAACCCCATTCCCGGTATATGACTTTTTATAACGACGAATTAACCTTATATACACCAACAAAAAGGGATACTGAAAAAATCGGGGAAATTGAGAAAAATCCGAACGTATCTGTTTTATTAGGCTATGAAAAAAAAGGACAAACTGATTCCTATGTTGAAATATCCGGAACTACCGCTGTTAATGATTCTGCTCAGCTGAAACAACAATATTGGGAAGAGTCATTTAATCAATGGTTCAACGGCCCTGACGATCCGAACTATATTTTTCTGGAGATAAAACCAGAAACCGTTCGTATTATGAATCTTAATGGTGAACCATCACAAGAATTGAATTTGTAGTTTCTCCCCCTTAAGGATTCAGTCGTGTAACTGAATCCTTTTTGTCTTCACGAACATATACCACATATTTGTGACAAATTTAAAATATTTTTTGACAATTTTGTGAACAAAGTTTTGACAATTTTGTGAACTCAGTGAATAATATATAGTATAAGAATTTTGGAAGTGTAAATATCCCATCCCAAGGAGGTCGTAATAATGAATTCACGAATGAAAATATTACATGCAACAAAATGGGCCGGCAGTGTTACCTTGCTAACAGGTATCATGATTTTTTTATACGGAATTGTAAGCGGTTTAATGCCGGTCACCGGGATTGGGATTGGTACCATTGTAGGAGCGGTGATGTTCTTTCTGATGGGAATGTTTTTTATCGCGACTGAGGAAATGGTAGAAAAGACGGATAAGGGATTAGAAATCACGACAATGCCAGTGAAACCGAGATTATATTTAGTAAAAAGATAAATGAAAACTCGCCGATTGGCGATTCCGATAGGACGAAGACAGAGGAGTAGTTGAATTTCATATTAGCAAAAAAGAGAGCGTCTGTAAAAGACGCTCCCTTTCTTCATTTATCTACATATCCCAAAGGAAAATGAGTAATGTTCCAAAAACGGTAATCAGGGCCATGGCAATCATAAAAAATACCTTGCCATAAATTACCCACTTATCTTCTGATTCGCCAGCGTGCATAAATACAACAAGCTGCAGAAGAGCCTGAACAAATGCTGTGGCAACTAGGACAACCATTCCTTGTGCAAAGGAGAGTTTCAAGAAATAGACTGCCAGAGCAGCTGCCGTTAGGACTAAGGAAAAGACAAAACCGATTATTTGTTTTCGTGGGAATAATTCGCTCATCTTACATCATTCCTTTCAAATAGATGAAGCTGAAGATGAAGATCCAGACGACATCCAAGAAATGCCAGTAAAGTGAAAAGATAAAGGATTTATTCGCAGTTTCAGGCGTTAAGCCGCGTTTTTTCACTTGCAAAAGGATAGCTGTTCCCCAGAATAATCCGAAGGTAACGTGCAGTCCGTGTGTACCTAATGTAGTCATCAGCATGGCAGTAAACGCGCTAGTCTGCAATGTTGCACCATCATGGATATAGGTGATGAATTCATCAATTTCAAAGCCTAAGAACCCTAAACCAAGAAGAAGTGTAATTACAAAGAAAGTCATCATTGCTTTTTTGCGTCCTAGACGCATTGCGTGAACGCCAAGTCCAATTGTAAAACTACTTGTTAATAACAAAAGTGTTTCTATTATAACCGGAGCTATTTCAAAAATCTCTGTACCACTTGGACCGCTTCCGGTTCTATGCTCTAACGTAAAGTAAGAGGTGAACAGTGTCGCAAACAGCATTATTTCAGCTGCAAGGAAAACCCAAAAGCCAAAAATATTCAGTCCGTTTTGTTTTGTACCATATTCTAATGGCAGCGAGTGATCGACGTTCATTATTTAGCACCTCGCAGTTTTGTTTCAGTTTCTTCTATTTCTTTAACAGAAATATAACGGCCATGGTCCTGTTCGAATGAGCGAAGAGCCATACATGCCAAAATCCCAATTAGTGCAAGAATTGCCGGAATCCATAAGGAGAAGACCAGTGAAAATCCTAACACGAAGAAGATCGCGCCCATAATAAATGGAACTCCGCTGTTATTTGGCATATGAATTTTTTCCACTTTACCCGGGAACAGCACATGACCTTTTTTCTTAGCATCCCAGAATGCTTCACTAGAAGCAACCTGTGGCTCAACGGCAAAGTTGTATTCCGGTACAGGAGTATGTGTTGCCCATTCAAGCGAACGTGCATCCCACGGATCTGCACCAATGTTTCTTGGTGAATAACGAACACTGTAATAAACATTATAGACAATTAACGCAAAGCTGATGGCCATAACACCTGCACCAACGAATGAAACCATATTTAATGGTCCATAACCTGTTGCTTCTGAATAAGTGTACATACGGCGTGCCTGACCGTCTAAACCAGTAATGTACATTGGGAAGAACGCTAAGCAGAATCCGATCGAAAGCGTCCAGAAAGACCATTTGCCGATTCTTTCATTCAACATAAAGCCAAACATTTTTGGCCAATAATAGGTTAGACCAGCAAGCATAGCAAATACTACACCCGGGATAATCGTGTTATGGAAGTGAGCCACTAAGAACATTGTGTTATGGTACTGATAGTCAGCAGCTGACATCGCTAGCATGACTCCTGTCATCCCGCCGATTACAAATAGCGGAATAAACCCTAGTGAGTATAACATTGGAACGGTAAATCGAATTTTCCCTTTCCATAACGTAAATAACCAGTTAAAAATCTTAACACCTGTTGGAACGGCAATCATCATTGTTGTAATGGAGAAGAAGCTGTTTGCAACTGCCCCCTGCCCCATCGTAAAGAAATGGTGCGCCCAAACCATACAGGATAGTGCTGAGATAATAACCATGGATGCAACCATTGATTTATAGCCATAAAGGTTACGGCCTGCAAAGGTTGAGATAACCTCACTGTAAATACCAAATGCAGGTAATATAAGGATATAAACTTCAGGATGTCCCCAAACCCAGAATAGGTTGGCCCAGAGCATATCCATACCGCCATTTGTCGTTGCAAAGAAATGAGTTCCGAACAATCTGTCCATGGTTCCCATCGCAAGCGCAACTGTAATGACAGGGAAAACCGTTACGATGATAAGGTTTGTTACTAAAACAGACCATGTAAACATCGGCATTTTCATTAAGGTCATGCCAGGTGCTCTCATTTTCATGATCGTTGTAATCATGTTAATACCGGTCATTAGTGACCCAATACCGGATATTTGAATCGCAATCATATAATAGTTCGTTCCGACATGTTGGCTGAAATCATTCCCTGCGAGCGGGAAATAAGAAGTCCATCCTGCATCAGGAGATCCGCCGATAACAAACGAGATATTAAACAGCATCGCACCAAAGAAGAATAGCCAGAAACTTATTGCATTTAATCTAGGGAATGCCACGTCACGTGCGCCAATTTGTAACGGCACAAGGTAGTTCATGAAGGCAAAGATAAATGGCATCGCCATAAACATGACCATGATAACCCCGTGTGTTGAGAAAACTTCATTATAATGCTGTGGATCTAGCAGTTTATTATCAGGTACAGCCAGCTGGGCACGCAGCATAATCGCGTCCACGCCACCGCGGAATAACATAATTAAGGCAGAGAGTAAATACATAATCCCAATCCGTTTATGGTCAACTGTTGTTAACCATTCGCGCCATAAATATCCCCATTTTTTGAAATAGGTTAGGCCTGCAATAATGGCAACTACTGTTAGGCCAATCGCTACCATAGATGCATAGATTGCAAGACTTGGATTTGGTATGGCAAAACGTTCAAAGAACTCCATCCTTTATTAACTCCTTTCGAGAGATTAATTTTTTCAATAATTTGTTCCATTAACCTTTTAACAATTACTCATGATTTTGGTGGTCTGACATATCCATATCCATTTCCATTTTTGAGTGGTCAGTTTGACCTTCCTCTGGTTTTGCAGATGGACTGTGATCGTGTTCCGGTGCTGGACTAAATTTTAAATGAGTCCCTGTGAATGTCATTTGTCCAAGGTGTCCCGGTTTTAATAACTCATCAAACTTTTTCTCTGATAAAGGTTTTGCCGTTTTCTTAACGTCTTTTACCCATTTATCGAAATCTTTTTCAGACATTGCTGTGACATTAAACGTATTTTCAGCCGTACCTTTACCGCTAAAGTTCGCGTTACGGCCCATCATTTCACCTGGTTCATCTGCAGCTAAATGCAGTGTGGTCACCATATCGGACATGGCGTATTTTTGTCCGCCAAGTTGTGGAATCCAGAAGCTGGTGATTGGTCCGTAGGAATAAAGCTTAAATTCAATCGGCCGGTCTGTAGGAATATACAAATAGTTGACCGTTTCAATATTTTGTTCCGGATAACTAAAATGCCATTTCCAGTCAGATGAGGATGCATAAATGACTAAAGGATCTTTATCCTGATATTTTATTGGTTTTGCTTCGACAATATTGTTACTTTGAACAGAAACGATTGAAAAATAAGTGACAATGATAACAGGAATACCGACGCAAATAAGCTCAACCCATTTATTTCCTTCAATGTGAGGCGGTTCATAATCTGGGCTTGCCTTTGAGGCACGATACTTAATTAGCACATAAATCAAAATAGCGAAAACTACAATTACTATGAACGACATGATCCCAATAGATAACAAAATATCGTGGGCTTGCCTTTCGGCTTGCGGCCCTTTAGGATCCAGAACCATAAGTGGTTCACATCCTGTAAGCACTGTGACAATAGTGAGAACAAGCAGTAACAAAGCCGATTTTACTTTCATGCTAGTACCCCTTTCTTTTATTTAAAAAATATCATGTTAAAAAAATTTTTTGTTTGTGATTTACATCACATCATTAGTAACTATCTTAATACCAAACATTATTAAAAGACACCCATTCAGAAGATTTGTCACCAAATGTTCAAAAATAATTCGACACTTTGTAAAAGTTAGGTCTATACATTTGCTTTTTTAATATAGATTTAATATTGGGCTGCGGATAGTTGAGAATTATGGAAAAGCACCCTTAAAATCCCTTCACATTTATGTTTCAATTTAAAAAATTCAGATTCACTGTATTGAAAAAAACAAAGCAAAAAAGCGATCACTACGGATCGCTTCTTTGCTTTGTTTTTTATTGATTTAATGCGCTAACAGCATTGATTAACCCAAACCCTGCCTTTTCATCATAGCCTGGTTTGAACACATCTTCCGCTGAAGATTGAATGATATTTTTTACTTGTGAAGGTTTTAATACGTCTTTTCCGTACTTCGCGATGACCACTCCCGCTAAGGCAGCTGTTTTTGGTGAAGCCATTGAGGTGCCGGCATAACCTGCATACCCCCCCGGTACCGAACTATAGCAAAGATAAGAATTGTCTCTTCCTGTTTTTGTAGCAGGATCATAATTAGGACCTAAATCTCCGCCTGGTGCCATAACATCAATTTTTCCTACCCCATAATTAGAATAGAATGCTAGATTTTTTAGAGCTCCTCCCGCTGAAACCCGAATCATGGTTTGACTGCTAGGGCTTCTGTGAACAGCACCTTTGTCGTCTCCTGCTAATTGTCCAGGACTGCTAATATCCACGCCATTATTACCGGCAGAACCAACAACTGTTACCCCCTTTTGGATGGCATATTGAATGGCTCGGTTAAATAATCGAACATCTGCTACAACATCTTTTGTAGCATACTCTGGATCTTGGAACCAGTCATAACCGCCAAGGGACATATTGACAACATCGACATTGTCGTCCGCTGCTGTCATCAGAGCCTCAGCAATATGAGCAGTTTCAGCTCCGCCAGTTGGCCCGAACACACGGTATGCCGCTACTTTCAGGTCCGGTCCAATTCCTAAAATTCTCCCCTTACCGGCAATCGAGCCAGCAACATGCGTGCCATGGCCGTCTTCATCCATTGCATCTGGATATCCCGGCACAAATGATTTCCCGTAGACGTAATTAGGTTTAATATCTGGATGTGTGTAATCAATACCCGTATCAATAACACCTACAACGATGTCATTACCGGCAACTGGCTTGCCGGTTCCTCCAGGCAAATTCCACGACTCACCATTGTTCGTTACCTGTTGGATATCCCACTGATAATTTTTATAGACATCTGCTCCGTCAGTTATATCATCCAGTGCAACTGCTTCCTGATATACTGGTTTTTCAGGGTAAATGGTATTCTCAACCCCTGCATCCAAAACAAGACTCGATTTTTTCACCTTATCTAGAAACGCAGTATTCGTTGAACTTACTTCAACAGCCCCCAGCTTATCCAGCTTCCCTGTCACTTTCCCGCCGGCGTCCTTAATCATTTTTTCATATCCTGCCGGAAGCTGGGATTGATCCTTAAAAATTACTATGTACTCCTTGTTCACAGGTGCAGCACTGCTTTTTGAAATCCCTCCGCTAAATATAACGGATGCTCCCAAAGCAACGGATAAAGCGCTTCCAATAATCTTCTTCTTCATCGTTTCAACCTCTCCCTTTCTCTTTTTCTCAATTTTCATTATATTATTTTAAAGAGACTGTAGACATTCTACTAAAGTCCTCATTACAATCTTTTTATACGCCGCTTTTTTCCTATTTTTGAATAATTACCCACCAGGACTTCCACCGATACCCAAATTCGTCCAATTGTTTGGATAACCCATGCAGGACAAACACTTTCCCAATAAAATAAATTACAAAACTTTTTAATGCTCCATATTTTAGGGAGTGGTCAAATGGGAGCAATTAACGGAAAAGAATTTATCGAACGTATGGATCGTTTAAACAAGGAAATTTGGCTGGATGGAGAACGGTTGGAAGGGAAAATTTCTGAACATCCGGCATTTAGAGGTCTTCTTCAAAGCAAAGCATCTTTATATGATTTGCAGTTTGATTCGACCATGAAAGAAAAGCTAACCTTTTTATCCGATGAGACCCAAGAGCAGATTGGGCTATCCTATTTACAGCCACGGACGAAAGAAGATTTAAAAAGAAGGCGGACCATGATCGAAATTTGGGCCAGGCATACCAATGGGCTGATGGGTAGAAGTCCGGATTATATGAATTCAGTCGTTATGGCCTTTGCCTCCTCCGCCTTATTTTTAAAAGGGAGTGAGAATTGCTTTCCGGAAAATATTATTTCCCTCTATGAAAGAGCAAGGAATCAAGATCTCTCGTTTACCCACACCTTTATAACCCCTCAGGTTAACCGGTCGCAAATCAACTTTGAAAAATCGAAAGAACCAATTGCCGCCAAAATTGTCGGGAAAAATGAAAAGGGAATTATTGTCAAGGGGGCTCGCCTGTTAGCGACCCAAGGCGGTTTAACGGATGAAGTTCTGGTTTATTCAGCCGGCGGAGTGACAAATGATGCGGATGCCTACGCATTTTCCATCCCTTCTGATACGAAAGGACTTAAATTTCTTTGCAGGGAGTCGTTTGTAGGCGGTAAGTCAGCCTTTGATTATCCGCTCAGCTCGCGTTACGAAGAAATGGATACGATTTTAGTATTTGATAATGTGGTAGTTCCCTGGGAGAGAGTCTTTTTTTACGAAAATGTCGATGCAGCAAATGAATTCATGGAGAAAAGCTCATTCTACCATCACGCCTACCACCAGGCCATCACTAGGCAGGTTGTGAAAACAGAATTTCTATTGGGACTTGCCGAATCCCTTTCGGATACAATCAATGTTTGCGGATATCAGCATATTCAGGAAAAACTTTCTGAAATCATCATCGGACTTGAAACGATGAAGGCGCTGCTGCTCAAGTCTGAGGAAGAGGCAGAATTGGATGAATGGGGTTATATGAGACCAAGCCTCATTCCTCTTAAAGTCGCTAGCAATGTCTTTCCAAAAATTTATCCTAGATTCAGCGAAATCATTCAATTAATTGGCGCAAGTGGAATGGTTACCTTGCCGACTGAAAAGGACTTTAATTCCCCTATAAAACAGGATTTGGAATCCTATCTGCAAGGTACCAGAAAACATGCTGAGGACCGCGTCAAACTTTTTCGATTGGCCTGGGACTTGACGATGAGCTCATTTGGCACAAGGCAAACCCAGTATGAACGGTACTTCTTCGGCGACCCTGTCCGCTTGTCGAGCGGCTTGTATCAGACCTATCCAAAAGAGGAATATTGCAAGCGAATTAAAGATTTGCTTAATTTAAAAGAATAGGATATCCCTGCATACGGGATATCCTATTCTTCTAACTATTTTGATGTGTCACCTGCACCTTCGACAGCAATGGTCTTTTATTTTCCCAAGAAACCCGAACCGGCAGATTAAAAAATTGGGTAAGGCTCTCGCTCGATAACAGTTCATTGGTGTTTCCGTACGCAAAAACCTGCCCCTCCTTTAGCAACAAGGTTTTATTGAATACAGGCAGAATCTCTTCAACATGATGAGTAACATAAATAATCGCTGGTGCATATGGGTTTTTAGCAATCGTTTCGATTGTTTCCAATAGTTTTTCACGGGCAATAAAGTCCAGACCGTTCGTTGGCTCATCGAGAATCAGCAAAGACGGGTCAGCCATTAACGCGCGGGCAATTAACACCCGCTGTTTCTCCCCTTGCGATAAAGTTTCATAATTTCTGTTAGCATAATCGATGCAGCCAAGCTCCTCGAGTAAAGAAATGGCCTTGCTTCGTATTTCGTCTGTAGGAGCTTCATAGAGACCAATGGAAGCGTATGCTCCGCTTAGTACCACTTCAAAGGCATTATCGCCCGGGTGAAATTTTTCCTGAAGTGAGGATGAAACAAAGCCAATTTGCTTGCGCAGCTTTTCAGCAAGATAGGTTTTCCCAAACTCCATTCCTAAAACATTAATTTTTCCCTTTGTCGGGAAATTATAGGCGTTCAGCAAATTTAGAATGGCCGTTTTACCAGAACCGTTTAAACCGAATAAAACCCAATGCTCCCCTTTTTCTATTTGCCAATTGACATTTTTTAAAATCCATTTGTCGCCCCGTTTGAGCGAAACGTCCTCTAGTTGCAGAATCATTATTTTACTCCCCTCTTATGATGATCTTTATACATAATATAGTATCAAAATTTTCTAAAAGTAAAAATATTGAGAGTTTTCCACTCAAAAAAAAAGCAATTATGAACATTCTTTGAAACTATTCTATTTATAAGGGTTTCCCCAACTTTGGCCGCATAATTCTACAAATTTCTTGGTTTACGATTGCTATATTTTGAACGTAAGGAAAATATTAATTTCCTTTTGTTCAATATTTCACAATAAATGATTTTAGGGAGGAACAATCAATGGCAGTGGAAGAAAAAATGTTACAGCAAAAGCAAACAGTTTCGATGATTGACCTTTTAGCTGCAAATGCAGCTCAGGCAGCTAAAGAGTTTCGCAGCTTTACGCAGGAAATGGTCGATGAAATTGTCAAGCAGTTGGCACTTGTTGCACTTGAGAACCACGATAAATTTGCCAGAATGGCTGTTGAGGAAACGAATCGAGGCCTTTACGAAGATAAAATCACGAAAAATATGTTTGCAACAGAGATGATTTATCACACCATTCGAAATCTGAAAACGGTCGGCATTATCAGTGAAAACGAGCATGAGGGCAGCTATGAAATTGCCGAACCTGTCGGGGTCATCGCCGCGCTGGTGCCTGTGACAAATCCCACATCCACTGTCATTTATAAATCTCTTATTTCTATGAAAACAAGAAATCCGATTATTTTTTCCTTTCACCCCGTTTCACAGAATTCGGGAAGGTTCACAGCTGAACTTCTTAGAGAAGCCGCTGTCCGTGCAGGCGCTCCTGAAAATTGTATTCAATGGATGGAAACTACCACTCTGGATGGTATCAATATGTTAATGAAGCATCCAAAAGTATCGCTAATTCTTGCTACTGGAGGTTCTAGCATGGTGAAAGCCGCATATAGTTCCGGCAAACCGGCAATTGGTGTCGGACCAGGCAATGTACCTTGTTATTTCGAAAAAACTGCCAATATCAAGAGCTCCGTCCAAGACCTGATTATGTCGAAAACCTATGATAATGGAATGATTTGTGCCTCTGAGCAAGCATTAATCATCGATAAAGAAATCTATACTGAAGTCATTACGGAAATGATCGCCAATAACTGTTACTTTTTAAATGAGGAGGAAAGGAAACAGTTAGAAAAAGTAGCAATAAAAGAAGAAACCGGCTTCCTCAATCCGATGATTGTCGGCCTTCCAGCCTTTAAAATTGCCCAAATGGCCGGAATCGAAGTTCCATTTGATACCAAGGTCTTAGTAATCGAGTTGGAAGGCGTAGGACCGAAATATCCGCTTTCCTGCGAAAAACTAAGCCCTGTCCTTGCCTGCTATAAGGCAAATAGCACAGAGGAAGCCTTTAACCTGGCAGAAGCCACATTAGAATACGGTGGACTCGGCCACACCGCTTCCATTCATACGGCTAATGACCAGATTGTTGAACAGTACGCGATGAGAATGAGAGCAGGACGGATCCTAATCAATACTCCTTCCGCCCAAGGGGCTACTGGAAACGTTTATAACGATTTACTGCCAACACTAACCCTTGGCACGGGCACATATGGAGGAAACTCGGTTTCAGTCAATGTCGGTGCCATGCATTTACTTAATATTAAAAAGGTCGCCAAACGCAATAATAACGCCCAAATCCTAAGGACACCGCCACAAATTTATTATCGTAAGAATTCTGTTCAGGCATTGGAAATCATCCCGGATACTAAAAGGGCATTTATTGTCACAAGCCCAAGTTCGGTGAAAAACGGTTATGTCGATAAAGTGCTTCATTTTCTAACGAAACGACCTGATTTTGTCCACTATGAGGTGTTTTCTGAGGTGGAGCCTGACCCTAGCATCGAAACGATCATGGCGGGTGCTGAATTGATGAGACACGCTAAACCGAATATGATCATTGCCTTAGGAGGCGGTTCTGTCCTTGATGCAGCAAAAGCGATGTGGTTATTTTACGAGGATTCTGAGGCAAACTTTAACACTCTGAAACTGAAGACTCTTAATCCGAGAAAACGAGTTGTGACTTATCCGAAGCTTCGGGAGAAGGCTAAGTTGATCGCGATTCCAACTACTTCCGGAACAGGTTCGGAGGTTACCTCCTTTGCCGTCATCACGGATAAAAAAGCGAATATTAAATATCCGCTTTCCGACCCGGAACTATTACCAGATGTGGCGATCATCGATCCACAGTTCTCGATGACTGTTCCGAAGGAAATCACGGCAGACACCGGAATGGATGTCTTAACACATGCTCTTGAAGCTTTTGTTTCAGTCGTTGCCAATGATTTTACAGATGGACAGATTATTAAGGCCATTCAGCTAGTATTTGAGTATTTGCCAAGGGCGTACCGTAACGGTTCTGATGAGCTGGCCCGCGAGAAAATGCATTACGCTTCCACGATTGCGGGCCTTGCATTTAATAACGCCTATTTAGGAATTAATCACAGCCTTGCCCATGCGGTTGGCGCCGAGTTCAATATCGCTCACGGCCGCGCAAACGCAATTTTCTTGCCGCTTGTTATTCGCTATAACGCGGTGAAGCCGACGAAATTTACGCCATTTGCCGGTTATGAGTATTATAAGGCTGATAAACGTTATGCTGAGCTGGCAAAAATGCTGGGGCTTCCGGCACGGACAACGGAAGAAGGTATTGAAAGCTTGGTTGAAGCGGTGATTAGTTTGGCAAGAGAGCTCGATATGCCTTTAAGTGTCGAGGAATGCGGTGTGAGCCAACCTGTATATGAAAGGAAGATTGCCGAGATGGCCTTACATGCCTTTCATGATCCTGATACAAACGTCAATCCGAAGCGTCCATTAACTAGAGAACTGATGGAAATCCTGCGTCAAGCTTATAAAGGGGTATTGTTTTAATATATGGGAGGTGCCTCAAGCGGGGATTTGAGGCACTTTTTTGTTTGGGTTTATCCAATATAACGATTCGCAGATATATTCGGGGATTCGCAGATATAATTGGAAATTCGCAGATATATTTCAAAATTCGCAGATATCCCTTAAAAATCCGCAGATATATCTCGGAAGCCGAATACGAGTATTGGGAATTTACCTATTTTTAATAAAAATTTTAAATTTCTCATAGATTTAATAATATCTTTCCAGTCTCTTCCCCAATATTAGCCCTACTTGATTAAAGAAAACCACTAAGATGACGCCAACTGGGATGCTGATCCATATCATTGGCCAATCAATAGCCTCAATCTCTAAGGTGAATTGGTAGAAATATAGACAAAACGGAATCAATAAAATAACGGCAGTGACTACACCAGGAGTATATCTTCTAAGAATGATAGCCTGGCCAATGTGGGTAAAGGTATGGATAAACAAAATAGAAACGACCGAAAGAATTCCTATCAAAGTCCAATCCTTTTCTTTCGCACCCATTGCCAGAATAATAGTTAGCAAAATACCCATATACTCAACCAATACAGCCAAAGCAAAACCGGCTGTATGCCTTGGAAACACACGAATGAAGTAGTTGTTGAACCTTTGCGGAAGGACCTTTAGGATATCCTTCTCATTCCGCTTTAGCCAGCCTTCCATGACAATGATTTCTTCAAAATCGTGGATGATAAAAGCACTTGCCACCGCCCAAATAAGCATGGTTAATGTCATCTTCCTCCTCCTCTCACAATAATAACTTATTATGCTAAAACCATGATATCAAATTGGGCAAATTATCCAAAACAAAAAAAGCCAGCCAATCAAACAGTTTTGATTTAGGCTGGCTTAATCCATCTTTTTATATCCTATTCTACTAGAGACCTGTATTTCCCGCTAAAATAAATAAGCGGTCCGGCGTTTGATTCTTCAATGGAAATTTCAATTACCCTGCCTATAAATAGAGTATGGTCCCCTTCCACATGTGCAGCTGTTACTTCACATGCAACCTGCGCCAGTGCCCCGGCGATAACAGGCACCCCGCCAAGCCGGTCAAACACCACTTCCCGATGCTCCTTCAGCTGCCCCGCGAAAATCATCGACAACTCCTGCTGTTCAGCCGACAGGATATTGACCGAGAATGTATTGGACTTTTTTATTTTTTCAAGCATAGATGCTTTTTCCGCAATTGATACGACAACAAGTTTTGGGTTGAGCGATACAGACATAAACGCATTTGCCGTCATCCCATGAGCCTTGCCATCTACCTCTGTTGCCACCACTGTTACCCCTGTTGCAAACTTCCCCATCGCATTTCGAAATAAACGATCATCCATTAGCAGTCCCTCCCAGCTTTCCACATTAATTTATAACTATGTTGCAAAACCAATATAAATGAATGGTAAAAGCAGGTACCTTATAAAAAGCACCTGCTTTTACCATTCTATAAACCACCCAGCCCGGAAATCAGGATCCCAAAACAAGCTGTAAATAATAGAATATTAATCCCGAGACCAATCAATGCCCCCTGGCCCATCCGCTTCCTTCCCTTTGTAAAACAAATGATTGGAATCACAATCAAGGCAATGGCGGCTATACATAGATAAGCAAAAAACATCGGGGAGAAAACTAACAAAACCAATAACCCCAGAAGATAAATCCCGATGGTGATGCCAATCCCAATCCATAGGTCTTTTAAACTCCCATCCTTTGAATTGTTCCCATGATTTTGGTTCATGCCTATTCCCCCCTTAAAGCTCAAAACTACTATTTTATGAATGTTCCTTCCAATTCCTGCTGAATTTTCTTCAATTCTTGTTCCTTTTCATCCCGATAAAATAAATTGTACGTATCAAACGGAATAATCCGGCCATCTGGATGGGCGATATGGACACAGGATTTTTTTACGGAGCGGACATCAAAGTTATGTGCATCTAAGAACTGCATAATAATCACCCGGAAGACGTTGTCATAGCCGATTTCTCCCGGCATTGCCACCTTTGGCAGGCAGCATAACAAGTCCTTCAAGGACAAGGCCGAGGAATCCGGAGAATGGTTCAAGGAGAACAATTTAAATATCATATTTTTAATATTATCGTCCTGTTCAAAAACGATGGTGTTGCGCTCACCTTCCAGCAAAATATTAGGATCGATTAATCCTGTTAGCGGCGTCACATCCCCATTAAGCTTTAAGGCATAGCCCATTGCCAGGCAATCAGGATGGCATGGGACTGGAATAATATCCTTTGAACCAAATACATTCGATTGGTCAATAATCATTTGCCGTACTTCACTCAGCGTTAAGCGGTTAACAGAAGGATCATATTCCTCCAATCTACCTGCTGCTTGAATCGGCTGAAAGGTCACCCCGCGGACACACTTCTGCTCCAGGCCGTATTGAATGATTTTGCCTACTTCATGATCGTTTAATCCCTTTTTCAAGGTGACAACAAGTGTAGTAGATATATTAAATTCATTTAAATGGTCAATCGCCTTTTGACGAATCTCTCGTAAATCTTCTCCCCTTAATTCCTCCAATGCTTCTTTTTCAAAGCTGTCAAATTGAAGATAGATTTCAAAGCCAGGAGAATACGAGGCTAAGCGCTTGACGAATTCCTTGTCATTTGCGATTCGGAGTCCATTTGTATTCACCATTATATGACGGATTGGCCGTGATTTTGCCATGTCCAGGATGTCAAAGAACTGCGGATGAATCGTTGGTTCGCCGCCGCTAATTTGGACGATATCAGGCTCACGCTCATTTTTAATAATGCTATCTAGCATAAATTCTATTTTTTCTATGCTGCGGAAGGTCCCTTTAAGCGGCGAGGAATCCGCATAGCAAATCGGGCATTTCAGGTTGCAACGCTCGGTAATCTCCAATAATGTCAAACAGCTATGCTGTTCATGGTCCGGACATAGGCCACAATCATAAGGGCAGCCGTATTTAATTGGAGTATTCCAGCGATATGGCATTTCCGAGGGCTTAATAAATTCACGGCACCACTTATAATAATCCACGTCCGTAGAAATCAATACCTTTTCCCTGCCGTGCTGCAAACAATTCTTAACCAAGTAAACCTTTTCATTTTCAATGATGACCTTGGCTTCCACTTTGTGGTGACAGGTCGAACAAATGCTGTTTGTTAGTTCATAAAATAAATAAGGCCGGTTAGGCATGGATTTCTCTCCTCTTCTCTGTTTGTTTTTTACTAATGAGCCATATGTAATACAGAATCCCCAGCAAGCTTGCCACTTGAATATTGTTTAAAAGCCAATAGGGGTGCGGGGTTGGTTTGATAAAATCAATCATGAAACGAAACGTTAAATAACCAAGCATGTACAGTTGAAATAGCAGGCCATCCCAGCCGATCCTATTTCTCTTTAGCTGAAAAAGCGCAAAGCCAAGAGCACCCAAAAAAGCTATTTCATAAAGCTGTGTGGGGTGACGCTTGATTCCGTCCCCAAAGTCCACCCCGGTGATCCAGGTCGTGGCGGTCCCATATGTGTGGTCATCCAGGCCTGTTAAAAAACAGCCAATTCGGCCAATCATCATTCCAACGGCAAGTGGCAAAACAAAATCATCGCCGGTCGAGCGCGTCCAGCCAATGCATTTTTTGGCTGTTTCGACACCGATTAGGCCGCCTAACAAGCCGCCGACGATTGTTTTTCCTTCCATTAAATAAATAAGATTATGCCAATTTTCCAGCGTTTCCTTAGGGTCTTCAAGCCAATAGAGAAATTTGGAGCCGAAAGCAGCGCCTAAGATTGCCCCAACAATGACCCAAAGGGCTTTATCCATTGGGATTCTATCTTTATTTCGTGTATATAAATAAACCCGGAAGCCGATAAAATAGGCTAATGATTCTAATAATAGATGGGGGTGAATGCCAAAAATATAGAAAGGGAAGTTCACTAAAACGTTATCCTCCTTTCAAAAAATACTCCATGTTTTCTTCTTTATCTTATCAGAATCATAGGAAAAAATTATCATATTTTTAAAAATTTTCTAAACGTTATTGTATTTCTTTCTTTTTTTCGATCCTCGATATAAACTGATAGATGAACAAGTTTTATCCGAGGTGAATCTGTGAACTTTCCAATCCTTGAAACCAAAAGATTACAATTAATCAAACTCACCCATCGCCATGTCGACAGTTTGTTTGAAATATTTTCGCAAGATGAAGTAACGAGGTTCTATGGAACCGAACGGTTTACCCTGCCAGCCGAGGCCATGAAATTAATTGATTTGTTTCAAAAGAATTATCAAGATAAACGGGGAATCCGCTGGGGAATTAAGCTGAAGGAAAATCAAAAGATTATTGGAACCATCGGTCTTAATAACCTGCAACTGAAAAACAAACGGGCCGAAATTGGCTATGAACTGCATCCTGCCTATTGGAGAAAAGGGTATGCGACTGAGGCCATTAGAGGAGTATTACAGTTTAGTTTTACGCAAATGGATTTGTATCGGGTCGGGGCCATCGTCTATCCGGAAAATGCAGCCTCGGTCAACCTGCTTCAAAAAATGGGCTTTACGAAAGAGGGCATTCTACGGGGCTATATGCATCAAAACAATCATATTCATGATACATATGTATTATCGATACTAAAGCCAGAATGGGAAAAGAGCCAGGAAAATAAGTAACCTGGCTCTTTTCATTCTTCAAAGTAATCTTTAAATTCCTTCGGATCCTTAGCCATTTCATTATGATAATAAGGATTATTTTCGGTAACGTTCTTTGGGTCCAAATTTGTTTTAATCACAAACATGGGTCCGGACGGATTTTCCGCGATGATTCGGTCATTTAACTTATCAAAATCAGGCATATTGCTATTTCCCGGTTGTTTTGGTTCCAAGTGATTACCACCTCCTAGAAATTAGCATGCTGATTTTAACCGTTAAACATGCATTCAAACATCTCTCGAAAAAAGAAAAACTAGGAAGCAAAAACCTCCTAGTTAAAGTTATTCTTCTTCGCCACCTACTAAGAAATCCGGACTTAATTCTTCGAATTCCTCGTCGTCAACATCCATGCCCCATTCATCATCATTGTCTCTGCATCCTTCAGGATTTACGCGAACACAAACCTTGGTTTCGCCAATGACTTCAACCAAGAACTCCCTTTCGACATGAACGATGATTTTGTTGCCATTTGGGGAAATGACGGCTTCACAGGTGTTTGGCTGCTGCAGTACTTTTGCTACAATTTCGCTGTCGTCCATGCAGTCATGGTCACGGTATTTTAACTTAATGACATCTGTGTATTGTACCCGTTCCGTAACCACTTCTGTTCTTGTGTTATCGTTAAAGGAGTACCAAGTATTGATGTCATAATGTCCGTGTATCTCAACTGTTTTACCAACTTTTTTCGCGTTATATTTATGGTTGATAACCCAACAGCCGAGAACGCTGGATGGATTGTGTGCCGGGCTAATCGTATGATTGGACTTTGTAAACTTCCGTCCCTTCGCTACTACGGCCTTCGCAAATATCTCTCTATATTCTCCCATTTTGCGCGAACCCTCCTCATTCAGTTTCATTTCATCCTATGCGAATGTCTATACTAGTGTGATATCTAAATCTGCGAATACTGGATAAAAGTTTAGTCATGATTCATCTTATGCGGGATGTCTAGGTGTGTGCCTTAAGGGGGTAGTCTTTTGCGGGAGGAATCCATATTAGGAAAAAAATAAGCCAGACTTCCGAAAGTCTGGCTTACATTTTTTAATGCTCGTGATCGCAATCATCGTGTCCCGCGCAAGACCCGCCATTTTTCATGCTGGCGCCGGTTTCCCCAAGCAGCACATCGCCGCCTGTTGAAATAATGATTTCATCTGTGACAGTATTTGAAATGGTTGTCGCAATTAACTGAAGCAATTCATTTACTTCGATTTGCGATTCCTTGAAATCTTGAACAACTGGAATGTCATCCAGCTCTTGTTCGATTGAAGCGATTTTTTCTTCAACCTTTTTCAATGCTTCCGGTTTGCCATAATGCTGCAGGTTTACAGCTTGCTTTTGCAATCCCTTAATATCAGCAATTAATGTTTTTACCTTTTGATTATCATGAATTTGCGCTTCTGCCCGTTTAAAGAAATCCACTTCCTGAGTATCTGCAATCATGCGAGCCAATTCTTTTGCACGAGCGACGATATCGTCTTTTGTATACTTCGTCACTTTAGTTCACCTCTGCTGGTTCTAGTTCTTCCACCATTTCTCCGTTTAATGACCATGTTTTTGCTTCATTAATTCTTACTTTTACAATTTTGCCAATCGCTGACTTAGGACCAACAAAATTGACTAATTTGTTCTTGCTTGTATAGCCGGCAAGGACATCCGGATTGTTTTTACTTTCCCCATCCACTAGTACCTCGACAATTTGGCCCTGATATTTTTTCATAGCCTCAGCAGAAAGCTCGTTTACAAGGTTGTTTAAGCGCTGTAAACGTTCTTTTTTTACTTCCATTGGGACGTTATCCTCCATCTTGGCCGCTGGAGTGCCTTCACGTGGAGAGTAAATAAATGTATAGGCAATTTCAAAACCTACTTCACGGTATAGTGACATTGTTTCTTCAAATTGTTCGTCGGTCTCGTTTGGATAGCCGACAATAATATCCGTTGACAATGCCACATCCGGAATTGCGGTTTTGATCTTTCTAACTAGCTCTAAATATTGTTCTCTTGTGTACTTACGAGCCATAATTTTCAGTACATCGGTTGAGCCTGATTGTACTGGCAAGTGAATGTGATTCATTAAATTGCCGCCCTTTGCTAGGACTTCAATTAAATGGTCATCAAAGTCGCGCGGGTGACTTGTTGTGAAACGAACTCTTGGAATATCAATTTTACGGATTTCATCCATCAAATCTCCAAGTCCATATTTCAAATCCTCAAAGTCTTTTCCGTAAGCATTCACGTTTTGACCAAGTAAGGTGATTTCCTTGTAGCCCTGTGCTGCTAACTGGCGCACTTCCTGGATGATTTCTTCAGGACGACGGCTGCGTTCTTTACCGCGTGTAAATGGAACGATACAATACGTACAGAACTTGTCACAGCCGTACATAATATTTACCCATGCCTTGATATTGCCGCGGCGTTCCTTTGGAAGGTTTTCAATTACGTCGCCTTCCTTGGACCATACTTCTACTACCATTTCCTTAGACATGTATGCTTCATGAAGGATATTAGGCAGTCGGTGAATATTATGAGTACCAAAAATCATATCAACTTGCTGATATGTTTTTAAAATTTTATTAACGACTGACTCTTCCTGTGACATACAGCCGCAGACGCCAAGAAGCAGGTCCGGCTTTTCCATTTTTAATGCTTTCAGGTGGCCAAGCTCACCGAATACTTTATTCTCCGCATTTTCGCGAATCGCACAAGTATTCAATAGAATAACATTGGCATCCTCAGTACGGTCAGTCGGCTCATAACCTAAAGCTAAAAAGATACCTGACATTACTTCTGTATCGTGTTCGTTCATTTGGCAACCGTAAGTGCGAATATAAAACTTACGGCCTTTACCCATTCCGCGAAATTCTTCTGGAATAGCAAAATCATTTTGGTACTTTACTTCTTCTTTACCACGCTTTTTTGCATCTTTTAAGGAAGGCCCAGTAATTACTTGTTCGAAGTATTTGCTGTAATCCTTGGCGGATTTTTTGTCCGAAGAATTAGCAGCGTTTACTTGCTGACCTTCTAATCGTTGCTTTTCGTTCATGTGGGTTAATCCCCTTTCTTTAAAAAATTACTTCTATTATTATAAAGAATGCCAATTTTTTACTGTGCATAGAATTAACGGTTAATCTGCACATTATAATAGTATAAAGGTTTACGAACCTGAAAACAATAGAAAATCTAGGCTGCTTTCGACAATCACACTCTATAAAAAAAATCCCGAGGGAGTGCCCCCGGGATTTTCTTCACCATTACATGAATTCAGCAACTAATTTATCGAAATAATTTTGATCAAGCTCAAGGTCTGCTTGAGTTAATGGAGTTTCTTTGTACCCATGAACTAATTCTTGGTAAGATTTTTGCTCCGTATTTTGATAAATAAGACCAGTTACTAAACCTTTATGCTTCATTAATGTTTGCATCGCTGCTTCGCGGTTATGTGGATCATAACCCTCGATATCGCTAAGCTTAGTAAGATTTTCTTTGAACCAGTCATAAGTGTTAACTTTATTATAAGTTACACATGGGCTGAATACGTTGATTAAAGAGAAGCCCTTGTGATTAATACCAGCTTCGATTAACGCAGTTAAATCTTTCAAATCTGTTGAGAAGCTTTGAGCAACAAAAGTTGCACCCACTGTCAGTGCCATTTCCATTGGGGAAATCGCTTGTTCGATAGAACCTGCTGGTGTTGACTTTGTTTTAAAGCCAGCAGCTGAGCGCGGAGAAGTTTGACCTTTTGTTAAACCGTAAATTTGGTTGTCCATAACGATATACGTAACGTCAATGTTACGACGGATTGCATGGATAGTATGACCCATACCAATCGCAAAGCCGTCACCGTCACCGCCGGAAGCGATAACTGTTAAATCACGGTTGGCCATTTTCACACCTTGAGCGATTGGCAGTGAACGGCCATGGATTCCGTGGAAACCGTATGAATTGATATAACCGGAAATACGACCGGAACAGCCGATACCAGAAATAACCGCTAAATTTTCAGGTTCTAAACCAACGTTTGCAGCAGCACGTTGAATTGCCGCTTGTACAGAGAAGTCGCCACAGCCAGGGCACCAGTTCGGTTTTACATCATTTCTAAAGTCTTTAAAAGTGGCCATTTAGAACAACTCCTTTGCTTTTGTATAAACTTCGTGAGGTAAGAATGGATTACCATCATATTTCACATGCTTTACAATCTTGTCTGCATGTCCAACGTTCATTTTGATAATATTAGCCAATTGACCAGTCGCATTATTTTCTAACACGACAACCTTCTTCGCTGATTGAATAAGCGGAAGAACCTCATTAGTCGGGAACGGATGGATTAAGCGAATATGAGCATGGTTCACTTTTAAGCCGTCATTTTCAAGACGTCCCATTGCTTCTTCAATAACACCGCGAGTCGAGTTAAAACCAACGAATAAAACGTCAGCTTCTTCATGCTTCGCATTTTTATACACAGGTGTATTAAAGCGAATATTATCTAATTTACGCATACGCTTATCCATCTGCGCTAGACGGTTTGCAGCTGATTCAGATGGTTTACCAGTTTCAGCATGCTCAACACCTGTTACGTGGTGAATACCATTTTTCATACCAGGGATAACACGAGGTGAAACACCATCTTCAGTTACCTCATAACGTTTGAAGTAGCCTTTTCCATCAATCTCTGGAAGATCGCCATTTAACAGCTTACCACGACGAATTTCAACGTTATCAACGTTTAATGGTTCTACAGTTTGCTTACCTAAGGATAATTGCAAGTCTGATAAAATAATTACCGGAACTTGATATTCTTCAGCAAGGTTGAAAGCTTCTGCTGTATCATAGAAAGCTTCTTCTACTGTACTTGGAGCCATAACGATTTTCGGAATCTCTCCATGTGTTCCATAAATCATGGCCATAAGGTCTGATTGTTCTTGTTTTGTTGGTAATCCTGTTGAAGGACCACCGCGCTGTGTATCAACGATAACTAACGGGACTTCAGTCATGCCAGCAAGGCCAATTGCTTCCATTTTTAAAGACAAACCAGGGCCTGCAGAAGCAGTAATTGTACGAACACCGGCATAGTTAGCACCAATCGCCATTGTAGCTGCAGCAATTTCGTCTTCTGTTTGAATTACAGTACCGCCAAGAGCAGGAAGCTTCTTAATTAAGTATTCCATAATCTCAGAAGCTGGTGTAATTGGGTACGCTGCCATAAAACGACATCCGCCTGCAATAGCACCTAGGGCAATCGCATCGTTACCGATCATAAACATGCGCTGTTTGCCGTCAGCTTTTTCAAGATGCATTGGCTCGACGCCTTGTCCAAGCTTATCTTTCATATTGTCAAAGCCAGCTTTAATGGCATCCATATTCTTTGCAACTACCTGGTCGCCCTTTTTGCCAAAAATTTCACGTACAACTACCTCAAATACTTGGATATCCAAATCTAAAACGGCCGCGGTAGCGCCAATTGCAACCATGTTCTTCATTAATGAAGTACCAAGCTCTGTTGCAATTTCCGTAAATGGAACTACAAATAAAGAAGCTTCTGTATCTTCAGGCTTAGTTGGACCAAATTTAGCATCAGCAAGGATTAGTCCTTTGCTGTGAAGTTCTTTGTAGTTTACATCAATTGTTTCTTGGTCAAAAGCGACTAGGATATCAAGATCATCAGAAATAGAACGAACTTCTGTCGTGCTTACTCTGATTTTATTATTCGTATGGCCGCCCTTAATACGTGATGAAAAGTGACGATAACCATACAGGTAATAACCTAAGCGATTCAGTGCGATTGCAAAGATTTCACCGGTACTCTCAATACCTTCACCTTGTTGCCCGCCAACTTTCCATGAAAGTTGCTTAATCATGACTTACACCCCTTTGGATATGTAAAAGATAATTAAATAAACATGTAGATTATAGCACATTTCCGAGTAAACCACTAGAAATTGTGATTTTTAATGCTTTAAAGCCCAAAAACTAGAGTCACGGAGATGTACTAAACGCTTACAATTCTAGACCTATAAAGTAAAAAATGCAACCCTTTGGCTCGAAATAATGTCTAAAATATGAATATTTTTTTATTATTTTAAATTACTTGATTTACCTTCTAAAAATATCAAGAATAAAGGGACAATTACAGTATTTTTAAACAGTTTTGCCAATTCTTCTGCCTTTTCGGTTATGCCCCAGTATTCCATTTTCAAAATATTCTATCATATATCAGAATAGTATTCTTTAATTATGGTAAGCAAACAATGCATTCACAACGAGAACATAAAAATACCTGCTTGTATAAAACAACCAGGCACATAAAACTTTAAATTTTTTATACCCACGGCTTTTTTCTACCGCGGTTCTACAATTAACTTTATAGCTGTGCGTTCTTCCCCATCGATTAAAATATCGGTAAACGCAGGGACACAAATCAAGTCAACTCCGCTAGGCGCTACAAATCCTCTTGCAATGGCTACTGCCTTAACGGCTTGATTTAATGCACCCGCACCTATTGCCTGTATTTCTGCTGCACCTCTTTCACGCAGAACTCCGGCAAGTGCACCAGCTACAGAATTAGGATTAGATTTTGCTGAAACTTTTAATATTTCCATTCCTAGCTCCCCCTTGTAATAATCCCGATCCCGCATGAGCAGTTTCATGAATCAATCAGGTATAACATTCCACTGCTACTATATTCACGAATCAAATAACATATTCCAGCTTGGACAAAAATAAGGCATATAAAAAGAGCAAACAAAAGTGTTTGCTCCTATGAATACCAAGGATGGTCATCATTGATTAAGATTGGTTCAATTTTTTTGGCAAGGCCTGTCTTTTGATCCAGAACGATATGCACTGCGCTTAATAGATGTCTTCCGCCTGTTGGGACTTCAAATCGCACAGGCAGACTTGTAAGAAACCGTTTCAAGACCGCTTCCCTTTCCACGCCAAGAATGCCGTCATACGGGCCCGTCATGCCCACATCAGTTAAATAGGCTGTTCCCCCTGGAAGAATGCGGTTATCGGCTGTTTGGACATGTGTGTGGGTCCCTACAACAGCTGATACCCTTCCGTCCAAATACCAGCCCATGGCCTGCTTTTCACTCGTCACTTCAGCGTGGAAGTCAACGAAAATGAATGGTGTTCGTGTCCGCGCCAATGCAACGAGCTCATCGGCCTTTTGAAACGGGCAATCAATTGGATTCATAAATGTCCTTCCCTGTAAATTAATGACTGCCACTTCAAAGCTGTTTATTTTTAGAAAAATAATTCCTTTTCCAGGAGTGTCCTTCGGAAAATTGGCCGGGCGGACTAAATATTTGGCTTGATCGATAAATTCAAATATTTCGCGATTATCCCAGGCATGATTGCCTAATGTTACAGCCTGTGCACCCTGCTCTAAAAATTGCCGGTAAATTTTTTCCGTAATTCCTTTACCGCCTGCGGCATTTTCACCATTAATAATCGTTATTTGCGGACGATATTTTTCTTTTAATCTTGGCAGATATTCTTTCACCATATCCCTGCCTGGAGAACCGACGACATCGCCGATAAAAAGTATGTTCATGTTTTTGCCCTTTCGTAAATAAAATGTGTTATTTAGAAGTTTAGCATATTTTTTTATGCAAAAAAATAAAGCGATGCAAAAGCACCGCTTTATTTCGCGTATTCAACAGCCCGAGTTTCACGGATAACTGTTACTTTAATATGACCTGGATAGTCAAGCTCTTCCTCAATTCGCTTCCGGATATCCCGTGCCAGGCGGTGTGCAGCCAAATCATCAATTGCTTCCGGTCTGACCATAATCCGAACCTCACGGCCTGCTTGGATAGCGAAGGATTTCTCAACACCCTCATAGGATTCGGAAATCTCCTCAAGCTTTTCAAGGCGGCGGATGTAGTTTTCGAGAGTTTCACTTCGTGCACCTGGTCTTGCTGCTGACAAGGCATCAGCTGCTGCAACAAGGACCGCAATAATCGATGTTGGTGCAGTATCACCGTGGTGTGAAGCGATACTGTTGATGACTACTGGATGTTCCTTGTATTTAGTCGCAAGCTCAACACCAATTTCGACATGGCTTCCTTCCACTTCATGGTCAATTGCTTTCCCGATATCGTGGAGAAGTCCGGCCCGTCTTGCGAGTGTTTCATCCTGTCCAAGCTCTGCGGCTAATAATCCCGAAAGCTGCGCTACTTCCATTGAGTGTTTTAACACGTTTTGACCGTAGCTTGTACGGAACTTCAGGCGGCCAAGGATTTTGATCAGGTCTGGATGGAGTCCATGAACACCGACTTCAAAGGTGGTCTGTTCGCCAACCTCACGGATATATTCATCCACTTCACGGCGTGATTTTTCCACCATTTCCTCAATCCGGGCTGGATGGATGCGGCCGTCTTGAACAAGCTTTTCAAGCGCCAAGCGAGCGGTTTCCCGACGAATAGGATCAAAGCCTGATAGAATGACAGCTTCAGGAGTATCATCAATGATTAAATCAATACCTGTTAACGTTTCTAGGGTACGGATGTTTCGTCCTTCACGTCCAATGATACGGCCCTTCATTTCGTCGTTTGGAAGGTTTACGACTGAGACAGTGGTTTCCGCTACATGGTCAGCTGCGCAACGCTGGATAGCCAAGGAAAGTATTTCTTTCGCTTTCTTGTCAGCTTCCTCTTTTGCACGATTTTCGCTTTCCTTAATCATCATCGCGGTTTCATAAGCGAGTTCATTCTCAGTCCGATCTATAATGATCGACTTCGCTTCCTCACGAGTTAAGCCCGAAATTCGTTCGAGTTCTAATTGTTGTGTACGTACCAACTCGTCCACTTTGCTTTCCATCTCTTCAATATGCTGTTGTCTTTGATTTAGAGAATCATCCTTCTTTTCTAGAAGAACTTCACGCTTGTTTAACGTTTCATCCTTCCTGTCTAAATTCTCTTCTCTTTGCAGTAAACGGTTTTCTTGTTTTTGCAGTTCATTTCTTCGTTCACGAACCTCACGTTCTGCTTCGGTACGAAGCTTGTGAATTTCATCCTTTGCCTCTAACAGGGCTTCCTTCTTTAAGGATTCAGCATCGCGTTTTGCATCCTCTAAGATTTGCTCTGCAGCATTTTTAGCTCCTGCTATTTTTGCTTCAGCAATGGATTTACGAATAAAATAGCCAACAACGGCACCGACGATAAGGCCAAGCAAAATGGAGATGATAGTAATTAAATCCAATCGTTACACCTCCTCTTGCTATGAACTTTTCTTACATTTTTTAAGTGTCGGCATGTACATTGTTTAGACTCAACATACAGCAAGCACTACGGCTTTTTCGCAATGTAATATTTTCAAAAATGTAAAATATACATGTTAATTGTAAATGTGGTGCCAATCATTGTCAAGGTTTAGTCCAATTGGCATTTTGAAATATTTTGAATTTAGTATGACGGGACTGGGACATGGGCAATTTTTACAGAAGTATTTTTCATGTATAATACTGAATAAAAATACATTCCGTTTCAAAAAGAGCAAAACCTTAGAGAAAGGCTTTGCTCTTTAAAATTAATCTAGTAGCTCAATTTGATCATCGTCATCCACTTCGGTGACAGTTTTTTCACCATCCAACCCGTAGTGTTCACGGATTTTTGTTTGGATATCAAGGCGGATATCAGGGTTTTCCTTTAGGAACAATTTTGCATTTTCCCGGCCCTGTCCGATTCTTTGATCGCTATAGGAATACCAGGAACCACTTTTTTGAACAATTTCTAGTTCCGATCCCATGTCGACGATTTCGCCTTCTTTTGAGATGCCTTCTCCATACATAATATCGACTTCAGCTGTACGGAATGGCGGCGCAACTTTGTTCTTAACAACCTTAATTTTTGTCTTGTTACCGACCATTTCAGTGCCTTGCTTAAGGGTTTCAGCACGGCGGACTTCAAGACGGATTGTCGAGTAGAACTTCAATGCCCTACCTCCAGGAGTTGTCTCTGGCACACTCTATAGATTTACCATTTCTATAGCACGGACTATCTCTTCATCTCTATTTAAAAAATAGAGAGCCTTGCACTTCCGGCAGCAGCCTATCCTTTGCCGTACCCTACTCAGTTAGCTATCTTAATAGCCCCTTTTGGTAGTCTCTACACCTTCCTCACACTTATGTAAGGCTCGGCACGGTATTACCCATTTAGTGGCGGGCTTCACCGTTAGCGATGTTTCCATCACACCCCTAGGCAATCGGGTTCACAAGGTATTTTGCATGCTATCACTAGCAAGGGAAACCCAGTGTAAACTCCTTAATCTTTAATAGATTAAGCAACTACGAGTTGATTTCCGAACATAACTCCGACTTTTTCACGAATTTGGTTGATAAATACCGCAATTGTTTTTGATTTGTTGATTGCACCTGATAGTTTACGAAGTGCTTGGGACATCAAACGGGCTTGTAAACCTACGTGGGCGTCTCCCATTTCACCTTCGATTTCAGCTTTTGGAACTAGAGCAGCTACTGAGTCGATTACGATGATATCAACTGCACCGCTTCGTACCAATGCTTCGGCGATTTCAAGTGCTTGTTCACCAGTGTCCGGCTGGGATAATAATAGTTCATCAATGTTTACGCCTAGTTTTTGGGCATAAGTTGGGTCCAAGGCATGCTCAGCGTCAATAAACGCCGCTTGTCCGCCTTTTGCCTGCACTTCTGCAATTGCATGCAGGGCTACTGTGGTTTTACCGGAGCTTTCCGGTCCATATATTTCAATTATACGTCCTCTAGGGTATCCGCCAACACCAAGTGCTACGTCCAGTGCTAGGGAGCCGCTTGGTACTGTTGAAATTCTTGTTTCCTGCTGCTCTCCCATTTTCATGATGGAACCTTTACCGAATTGTTTTTCTATTTGTTTTAGCGCCATTTCTAAGGCGGCCTTTCGGTCACTCACAAATAGTTCCTCCTTTTATATATAAAATAATATTATTGCTGGAATCTATTAAACGAAACCTATTATTAATATAACCTCTTTTTGAGTTTTTGTCGAGAAAAAACACGAACATTTATTCTGCCTTTTTCTGAGTAATTAAAGCAGGGAAAATGACAAAAAATCTTGTGGAATTGTATTTTTCGTAGGGGTTTCTGAATAAAAAAGGGGAATTCACTTGTTGTCAGAAAACTAAAAAAGACTAGAAATCACTATCTTTTACCAATGCATGCTTTCAACCAGCTTACTAGGTAATATTACCTTTCTATTTTTTACCGTTGCCCCTCTCCTTCACGTTCAACGGGTAAAATGATCGCTCTATTTTTACCGTTGCCCTTCTTCTTCACATCTAACGGGTAAAATAACCCCTCTATTTTTACCGTCGCCCTTCTCCTTCACGTCCAACGGGTAAAATATCCTCTCTATTTTTACCGTTGCCCCTCTCCTTCACATCCAACGGGTAAAATATCCTCTCTATTTTTACCGTCCCCCTTCCCCTTCACGTCCAACGGGTAAAATATCCTCTCTATTTTTACCGTCCCCCTTCCTCTTCACGTCTAACGGGTAAAATATCCTCTCTATTTTTACCGTCGCCCGTCTCATTTACGTTCAACGGGTAAAATAACCCCTCTATTTTTACCGTTGCCCTTCTCCTTCACATCCAACGGGTAAAATAATTGCTCTATTTTTACCACTAGTGATAGTCTTCCTTCCCATCTATTGCCCTCATGCCCCCTTTATGAGAACATTCTCCGCTCTTCCTTCTCATACATTGTCCTCATGATATTCCCGCTCTTCCCATACCTTTAAAAAACAAAAAAACCACAAAACACCTAAACGGTATCCTGTGGTTCAGCTTTTAATAATTTTAATAGAAAATAACACCCAAATTTAACAGCCCTCACCCTGTTGGCGGCCCTTCCACCGGCAAGTGTTAATTTTTCAACGACCGTCGGTTTACCAGCAGCAGCGATTCCAATATAAACCGTCCCAACCGGTTTCCCTTCGAGTTCAGCTGGTCCGGCCACACCGGTAAAGCTAATTCCAATATCAGTTCCAAACATTCGAGCCGAATTTTCCGCTAGTTCACGAGCACACTCTTCGCTTACAGCCCCATGCTGATCAAGCGTTTCCTGCCTAACCCCGACAACATCCCGCTTAATTTCATTGGCATAACAAACAACGCCGCCTTTGAATACAGAGCTTGCTCCGGAAATCGAGGTAATCTCCTGCTGGAACAGCCCGCCTGTTAGACTCTCAGCTGCCGTAATGGTTAATTGCCCAGCCTTTAATGTCTTCGTCAGTTCCTCTAACAATGAGGCATCGCCATACCCATAAATATACTGCCCGACACGTGTACGAATCTTCGTCTCCACTTCATCCAGCATAGCCTCTGCGACCGCGGTATCCACGTGCTTTGCGGTCAAACGCAACGTCACTTCCCCATCACCGGCAAGCGGCGCAATCGTCGGGTTGCTTTGAGCATCAATCAAATCAATAATTTCCGTTTCTAGGGCGGCTTCGCCAATCCCAAAAAAGCGCAGCACCCGGGAAACAATTTGTTCCGTCGAGCCGGTTGCCAAAGCAAGCGCCTGTCTGCCATAGCGGGAAAACATCGGCTCCATTTCCTTCGGCGGTCCTGGGAGGAGCATATAAATATGACCGCCCGTTTTCATCACCATACCCGGAGCCATGCCAAAGTCATTCGGCAAAACTTCAGATCCCTTCAAAACCAATGCCTGTTTCCTGTTATTCTCCGTCATTACTCGGTTAGTTCGTTTAAAATAATCCTCAATCGATTCTAATGCTGTTTCATCATGCGCAAGGTCTGTACCAATATGGCGGGCAATTGTTTCCTTCGTTAAATCATCCTTGGTCGGTCCCAGTCCGCCGGTAAAAATAATGATTTCCGAACGCTTCTCGGCAATGTCAATCGCTCCCTTAAGCCTCTCAGGATTGTCGCCAACCACCGTATGAAAATATACATCCACTCCGAGCTCAGCTAATTGCTGAGATAGAAACCGTGCATTCGTATTCACAATCTGCCCGAGTAAAAGCTCTGAGCCAACTGCAATAATCTCAGCATTCACATCTATCGCCCCTTACAAATCAAATTTTACTTCGAATTCTTCAGCACATGGCTATTTTTCGCAAAATAATCCCATCCTGACCAAATCGTGAAAAACATCGCGACCCACAATGCCAGAATATCAAAGCGGAAAGGGATCAGCGTAAAAATAATGTTATGTAATAGTAACGCAGAAATCGCAATAATTTGTGTCCAGGTTTTAATTTTCCCAAGCATATTGGCTGCGACAACCTCTCCTTCGCCTGCAAGCAGGAGGCGGAGGCCTGTGACAGCAAATTCCCGGCTGATGATGATGATGACAATCCAGGACGGTGCATACCCCAGTTCCACAAGAACAATCAAAGCCGCTGAAACAAGCAACTTATCGGCAAGCGGATCGAGAAATTTGCCCATGTTGGTTACAAGGTTATACTTTCGGGCATAATGGCCGTCTACCCAGTCAGTCGTGGAGGCTAATATAAAAATCAACGCCCCGACGAAATGCGTAACAGGCATGTCCGCCCCAAGTAAGGACATTTGTCCCCAATTAAAAGGAACCAACATAACAATCATAAATATTGGGATTAAAAATATTCTTGAAACAGTAATTCTATTAGGTATATTCATCAAAATTTCCTCCTAAAAAACCAGCGTGCTTTCAGAGCACTATAAAATACACGCCAAAAATAGCCATCGAAAGGATGACTATTGTTGGACCTTCGGAACATATTGGATCGTAATGTCCTGACGAACCTTCTCAGTTGGTGCGACTGCATACTCAAGCTTTTGATCATTGACATAAATGTCCGCATCTACCGTTTTTCCAACGATAATAACAGCTTCAGTTTCTGCTGATAAATCAATAGTCTGGGTATCAACACCGCCTGCTTGCAGTGTTCCGGAATAGAAAAATTTTCCTTTGCCATTCTTTACACTGACCCAGGATACACCCCTAGAAACAATCTTTACCACAAATTTATCAGCATCACTTAACGAATAAGTCGAATTTCTTCCACTAGTTTGTACTACTGATAAAACTTGCTTCGGAGTTTCCTCAACAGGTGTTGTGGTTTCTTCCTTTTTTGGTTCTTCCTTAACAGTTTCTTTTTTCTTTTTATCTTCCTTTGCCTTTTCCTCGGCTTGTGCTTTTTCAAGCTTCTCGTTCTTGACTAATTTAACCTGCTCATTATCCTTGTTCGTTGATTGATTTGCACCTGTACCCGCATTCGTTGCGAAAAAATAATATAAAAGACTAGCAATACCAATGACAAAAACACCAATTAACACCTTTGGCAGCACATCAAAAATTTTCGAATTTCCTTGTGAAATTTTCTTGTGCGTCGTTACTCTTGATAATTGCTGAGGCAGTTCATCGCTATAGGAAGCCGGGATTTCACTTTTATACGTTTCAAATAGCTCTTCGGGATTTAGATGTAAGGCTTCTGCATACTGCTTAATAAATGCCCGCACATAGAAATTTCCGGGCATGGCTGAATAGTTGCCTTCCTCAATTCCAACTAAATAACGCTTTTGGATTTTTGTCATAGACTGCAAATCATCAAGACTCAAACCTTTGGCTAAACGGGCTTCTTTTAATCGATTCCCTAATTCAGTCACCGTTAACACCTTCCAATTTTTTAAAAATCAAAATCTCCAAAATCCGAACCGGAGAACATATTGTGTTGATCAACTACCTCATATGTAATTTCTTCGTCAGCGTGATTCCTTAACTCAATAATATAATCAAAATCATCAAGCGTATACTCGGAGTTTTGGACGAAAATATCCGGATGCTCAATCACCTTTACAGAAGGGAGACGCATAATTTCACGGACTAGCTGCCAATGCCGCTCATTTGCCCTTCGGGTCGATACAATGCCATCAAGAATAAACAGATTATTTGCATTGTATTCGTCTTCGATTAGCTGATTGCGAATCGTTTGCTTAAGCAGGGTTGAAGAGACGAACAGCCAGCGCTTATTGGCACAAACGCTTGCGGCAACCAGTGATTCCGTTTTACCGACACGGGGCATGCCGCGAATGCCAATCAGCTTGTGGCCTTCCTCCTTAAATATTTCTGCCATAAAATCCACTAAAACCCCAAGCTCGCTTCTGATGAATCGGAATGTTTTTTTATCATCTGCATCCCGTTGTATATAGCGGCCATGTCTGACAGCAAGACGGTCCCGCAGTTTTGGTTCTCTTAATTTTATTAGTTTTATTGTGTCCATTGTATTTAAAATTGACTCAAGACGTTTAATTTGATCATCATCTTTTGCCAGTATAAGCAAGCCGCGTCTTCCTTCATCGACACCATTAATAGTTACAATATTAATAGCAAGCATTCCTAAGAGGGATGAAATATCACCTAACAAACCCGGACGGTTTTTTGTAATTTCATATTCTAGATACCATTCTTTCTTCATGCTTTAACCCCCATTTAGGATATCAATCATTTTCTATTTCAAAAACGCCCTAAACCTTATCATAAATGATTTTGATAGAAGATGAAAGAAAAAACATGTCCAAATAGTAATTAATATCTATCAAAAAAGAGAGGAGATTTCTCCTCTCTTTACCCATTATTGTTTTACAAGCTTAACCATTACGTTGGCAATGGCTTGCTGCTCCTGCGGATCGGCAACTGACCACATATCGGAAAGAACTCTTTCTTGCTCATTTTTTGGATCAACGTTCCTTGCCAGATAGTCGCCAATTTGGTAAGCAATGGTGTTGATTGCTCCTTCACTCATTCCTTGAGATTGTGCGTTGTTTAGGCGATCCCCAAGGAAGTCCTGCCATTGTTTCCAGTTATCTAAAACAGACATAATTTTGCCTCCTTTTAAGATGGTACAAGTATATTTTGCAAAACGAAGGCAGTTTCTATACATCCTGAAAATATGAATTTTTAGGTATACCAGCCGCCATTAATGGCAAGCACCTGTCCAGTAATATAACTGGAATCATCAGATAAGAGGAAAACTGTACCCTTAGCAATTTCTTCGGCCTGCCCCAGCCTGCCCATTGGAATTTCAAAGGCAATTCTTTCGGTTTCTTCCTCCGTAAATCCGGCCATCATCGGCGTATCTACCGCCCCAGGGGCGATGGCATTCACGCGGATCCCATTTAATGCAACTTCCTTGCTTAGGGCCTTCACAAAGGAAATCTGCGCCCCTTTGGCTGCAGAATAGGCCACTTCACAGGCGGCACCAGTCTGCCCCCAAATGGATGTGATCACGACAATATTTCCTGACTTTTTACTGATTAGTTTTGGCAAAAGTTCTTTTGTCAGCATTAAGGGACTTAATACATGGACATTCATGAGTGCCATCGCTTCGTCAAGCTTTAAATCCATTAACAATCCATATTGCCCCATTCCTCCGCAATGGACAATCGCATCCAGCGAAAAGATTTGCGAGCTAACCTTTAAATATCCTTTAGGCTCAGCCAAATCGGCATGAATCGGTATGTACTCCCCCTTAAAGGGGGAAAGCTTATTCAGCAGCTCTTTAATCGATTCTTCATTTTGATTGTAATGCAAGTAAAGATGATAGCCTTTTTCTGCCAAATGGTAAGCAACCGCCTGGCCGATTCCTCCGCTCGCTCCCGTAATAAGAACATATTTATGCATATTGTTCACTCTCTCTTTATATAAGGAGGCCTGATCCCTAGGGGGCAGGCCTCTGGATTTCTATTGTTTATTTTTGGGCACGACCTGACAGACTGAAATCCGCTCGTCGGCAATTACTTCCGAAGCCAGTGACTGAACGTCAGCCAGAGTGATTTTTTCAAGTGTTGGCACGACATCAAATAGGTTCATGTCGTTAAAGGCGTAGCGGGTAAATTGGTTTGCGATATATTCAGGAGAGTTAACCGCCCTCAAGAATGCACCAATTTTCTTTTTCTTAGCCCTTTCGAGCTGTTCTTCGGTAAATGTGTGGGCACCCTTTGCATCCAACAGGATTTTTTGAATTCTGTCCGCTAGCTGGTCAGGATTATTCGTATCGCCGCCGATCATCGCAAAGCCAAAGCCCTGCTCCTGCGTGTAATCGAAGGAGAAGGATTCATCGACCAATCCGTCATTATATAGCTCGTAATAGTTTTCAGAGCTCTTCCCAAATAGTAAATCAAGGAGCACATTCATGGTTAACTCGTTTTTCAACATTTCCGGGCCTTGCTGATCCACATGCAGCGCCTTCATGCCAACCAAGCATTTCGAGGTTTGCACATTCATTTGCAATACCTGTTTTTTCTCAGCAGCCTTCAATGGCTCCTCTTCGAACTTCCGCTTAATTTCAGGCATTTCCTTATAGTCCTTCTTGGCCTGATTATCTTTTACCTGTTTCATGATTTTGTCCGGGTCAACCGCTCCGACAATAAACAAAAGCATGTTGCTTGGGTGATAAAAAGTATTATAGCACTCATACAGCCATTCTTTTGTGATTTCGGAAATGGACTCAATTGTTCCCGCAATGTCAATTTTGACAGGATGGTTTTGGAATAGATTTTCAATGATCCCGAAATATAAGCGCCAATCTGGGTTATCGTCATACATCGTGATTTCTTGCCCAATGATGCCTTTCTCTTTTTCCACTGTTTTGTCGGAGAAATATGGGTCCTGAACAAAATCCACCAAGGTTTCTAGGTTTTTTTCAACATCTGAGGTGCTCGAAAACAAATAGGCAGTCCGTGTAAATGATGTAAAGGCGTTGGCCGATGCTCCCTGTTTACTGAATTGCTGAAAGACATCGCCATCTTCTTTTTCAAACAGCTTATGCTCCAAAAAATGGGCAATCCCATCCGGAACCTTGACAAAATCGTCTTTTCCCAAAGGTACAAACGTATTATCAACCGAACCGTACTTAGTTGTAAAGGTTGCATAGGTTTTATTAAAGCCTTTTTTCGGTAAGATATAGACGTGTAAGCCGTTTGACATTTTCTCGTGATAAAGATCTTCTTGAAGCTGGTCAAAGCTGATTTTCTCCATTACTTGCCCGCCTCCGTTCCTGTTAAGAAATAAATGGTATCAAGATTTATCTTATTAGCCACTGCGATGATTTCTTCTTTGGTTATTTTCAGCATATCTGTAATCCATGATTCGAGCTTAATATCTTGGTTTGCAACGACGTTATGATAGAGAAGCTCGAGCAATCCCCGCGATGTATCAATAGTTTCAAGAATTTGGTTGCGAATGACGGCTTTTGTTTGATTTAGCTCATCGTCCGTAAAGTCACCCTTTTGCATTGCTTCCATTTGTTCGCGGATGATTTTAATAGCCTGATCATAATTTTTATTATCAATACCCGACATGACCATCATCAGCCCCTTATGGCTTTCAAGCCGGCTGGCTGCATAATAGGCGAGACTTGCCTTTTCCCGGACATTGATAAACAGTTTCGAATGGGCAAAGCCGCCAAAAATGCCGTTAAAAACCTGCAAGGCAAAATAATCGGGATTGCCAAAGACGATATTTGTCCGGTAACCCATATTTAATTTTCCCTGTTTGACATCTTGGGTTTCCTTGACTTCATTTACGTCTGTTCTGTTTTGAATCTCAGCAGCGGAAGCCTTTTGTGGAGTGCGATCTTCAAATTGCAGAAGCCCTTCTGCAATAGTCTTCACTTCTTCTTCCTTTACATCGCCAATCACGTAAAGGTCCATCTCATCCTCTTTAAAGGCCCTCTGGAAATATTCGAATAAATTTTCTGGAGTAATTGCATCGACTGCTTCAGCCTCGCCATTAACCTCTAAAGCATACGGCTCTCCTTTGCACATTTCCTGAATAAGGCGGACATTGGAGTATCGCATTTTATCATCATAAACTGATTGAATTCTTTGCCTTTGTGTGCGTTTTTCTTTTTCAACTGTTTCCTTATCAAACGCCTGGCCAGAGACATTGGGTTTTGTCAATATTTCTGCTAATAATTCAAATCCCTTTTTCAATAAAGGACTATGGTCTGTCAAGAATTTTTCATTTGCAATTTCTATCAGAAAGCTGACAATATGATACTCGCCCTTTTTTCCTAAATCGACGTAAAGAGTAGCTCCGTATAGGTCATCCAAATAGGAACGGAGCTGTGTCGTCGTAGGATATTTGGCAGAACTGGACTGCAGGACATAAGGAAGAAGCGCTCTTTTCGTGACATCCTCCTTTGATAAAGGCGCCTTCATTCTCCATACCAAGGTATTCGTTTTATATTTATCAGTTTCAACAACATGGAGTTTATAGCCTTGCATTTGCGTTATTTTTTCAACGACTGCTTCCATTTATTTTCCTCCTGTCTGTTAAAGGGTCTTAACATATGATATGAAAACATTTTTCTTTATATTTTTTCCTTTCAAATAAAACCTATACTATAGAACCTGTACAATTCAAGCTTAAAAAAAGAACCCCCAGAAAATCTGGGAGTCCAAGCAAGTATCTACCTGCTTCCTTTTATATAATGCGTTCCAACTGCCTTTGGGGCATCGGCGCGGCCGATGAATCCAGTTAAGGCTAGAATAGTTAAAACGTATGGAGCAATTAACAGATACACGTTTGGTATTTCTTTTAAGAATGGCAAGCTTGAACCGATTATACTAATACTTTGTGCAAATCCAAAGAAAACAGCTGCTCCAAGTGCTCCAAGTGGATGCCATTTTCCGAAAATCATGGCCGCCAGCGCCATGAAGCCCTGTCCGCTGATGGTAGCATGACTGAAATTAGAAGTTATGGATTGTGCATAGACAGCACCGCCGATTCCGCCAAGTGCTCCAGAAAGCATTACACCTAAATAACGCATTTTAGTTACATTGATTCCCATTGTATCTGCCGCCATTGGATGCTCTCCGACGGAACGAAGACGAAGGCCGAACGGTGTTTTATAAACAATATACCAAGCGATAATGGCAACGATAATCGCTACAAAGGATGTCCAATAAGTATTTTGGAAAAAGATTTCCCCAATAACTGGAATGTCCTTTAAAACAGGCACATCAATTTTGCTGAAACCCTTGGAAATAATCCCAGTTTCACCTTTACCATAAATTTGTTTAACAAGGAACATTGTTAAACCAACTGCAAGTAAGTTAATAGCTACACCAGAAACTGTGTGATCGGCTCGAAAAGTGATGGACGCTACTGCATGCAATAGCGAGAAAATAGCACCGGCAACCATCGCCACTAAGATGGCAATCCAAGGGGTTGCATTTCCGAATGTATCAAAAAATGTTAAGTTAAACACGATGGAAGTAAATGCCCCAATAACCATTAATCCTTCGAGACCGATGTTAACGACACCGGATCGCTCTGAAAAAATACCGCCTAACGCAGTGAAGATAAGTGGAGCAGCCCATAAAAGTGTAGATGGAACAACAATTGTTAAAATGTCCATTAAGCTCACTTACTTCACCCCCTTCTTACCGATTCGATCAAGAAATGCCCTGATTATATAGCTGGATGCAACAAAGAAAACAATAAGTGCGATAATAATATCAACAAGTTCATTTGGCACACCCGCTTCAAGCGGCATGTTTAAAGCCCCTACTTTTAAGGCACCGAATAAAATCGCTGAGAAGAATACCCCTAATGCCGTGTTAGAACCAAGCAAGGCAATTGCGATTCCGTCAAACCCTACACCGGTAAATCCGCCTTTAACGGCCGCATATCCGAAGGTTCCGAGTCCCTCCATCGAACCGGCCAAACCAGCAAAAGCACCGGAAATTACCATAGAAAGTATGATATTTCTATTTACATTCATCCCTGAGTAGTGCGCTGCATGCTGGTTAAAACCAACTGCCCGCAATTCGAATCCTCTTGTTGTTTTTTCTAATAAGAACCACATGATAAAACAGCAGGCAATTGCAAGGATAATCCCCCAGTGAAGACGGGAATAATCTGTCAGGCTTTGAAGCCATTCTGAACGCAAGCTTGCAGATTCATGAATCATTTCTGTCTTATCACCGCTCTTAGCAGCTAGAACATTTCTTATAATATAGTTAGTCACATGCAAAGCAACATAGTTCAACATAATGGTGACAATAACTTCATGGACACGAAAACGCGCCTTCAAAAAGCCAGGGATAAAGGCCCACAGGGCACCTGCAACAATAGCTGCCAAGATAGCAAGCGGCAGGTGAATGACTTTTGGAAGGTCAAAAGCAACCCCTACCCAGACCGATGCCAGCCAACCGACAATAAATTGTCCCTCTACCCCGATGTTAAATAGGCCAACACGGAAAGCAAACGCTACCGCTAAACCAGCCAAAATATACGGTGTAAACTGGCGAATAACTTCCCCAACATAATAAACTTCCCCAAAAGCACCGTTCCAAAGTGCTGTATAAGCGGCAACCGGGTCATATCCGCTGATTAACATAATAATGGTTCCCACGATGATTCCTAATAACACCGAAATGATCGGTGTTAAGATACCTGTTAAGCGCTTAGACATTTGCACCCGCTTCCTTTCTATTCGATCCTGCCATTAACAATCCAAGTTCTTGTTCGTCTGTCTCTTTTGGATTGACTACAGCAACAATCTTCCCCTCATAAATAACAGCAATCCGGTCGCTGACATTCATAATCTCATCTAACTCAAAAGAAACAAGCAATACAGCCTTGCCATGATCGCGCTGCTCAATCAGGCGTTTGTGGATAAATTCAATCGCACCCACATCCAAGCCACGAGTAGGCTGAGCGGCAATCAACAAATCAGGATTCCTGTCCACTTCACGGCCGATGATTGCCTTTTGCTGGTTACCCCCAGAAAGAGCGCGTGCCAACGTATATTCACTAGGTGTACGTACGTCGAATTCACTAATTAATTTTCTAGCCTTATTATAAATTTCCTTAAAATTTAATACTCCGCTTTTAGAAAAAGGCTTCTGATAATAGGTTTGTAAAACCATATTTTCAGCAATTGGGTAATTCAAAACAAGTCCATGTTTATGGCGGTCTTGTGGAATGTGGGCTACTCCAGATTCCGTAATTTTTCTAGGGGTGTGGTTAATTAATTCTTTGCCATTTAATTGAATGCTGCCACTATCAGATTTGCGCAACCCTGTAAGCGCTTCAATTAACTCAGACTGTCCATTACCGTCAATCCCGGCAATCCCGACTATTTCACCGGCACGAACTGTTAAATCCAAACCATTAACAACCGTAACACCACGCGAATCCTTCACCACTAAATCTTTAACTAGCAATACGTCTTGCTTTGGTTCAGCAGGCTTCTTTTCTGTTTTAAAGACAACTTCCCGTCCAACCATCAGGCTTGCAAGTTCATTTGGATTGGTTTCACTAACATTTACCGTACCAATCCCTTTTCCTTTGCGAATGACGGTACAACGGTCGGCGACCTGCATAATTTCTTTTAACTTGTGGGTAATAAGAATGATAGATTTACCCTCTTTAATAAGAGTTTTCATAATTTGAATTAACTCTTTAATTTCTTGCGGTGTCAGCACAGCAGTCGGTTCATCAAAAATTAAAATCTCCGCTCCGCGGTATAATGTTTTTAAAATTTCAACCCTTTGCTGCATACCTACAGAGATATCGGAAATTTTCGCCTGCGGGTCAACTGACAATCCGTAACGTTCGGAAATTTGGCGAACTTCCTGTTCTGCCTTTTTAATGTCAATCCGGCCAGCAGATGTAATCTCTCTGCCAAGGATAATGTTTTCCGTTACTGTGAAGGTATCCACTAGCATAAAGTGCTGATGGACCATCCCGATTCCTAGGTCATTGGCAACGTTAGGATCGGTAATTTTAACAGGCTTTCCTTTTACTCTAATTTCTCCTGCTTCTGGTTGGTACAAACCAAAAAGCACGTTCATCAAAGTTGATTTGCCTGCTCCGTTTTCGCCAAGCAAGGCATGAATTTCTCCCTTTTTCAATTGGAGAGTAATGTTATCATTTGCAACAAAGCTGCCGAATTCTTTCCGAATGTTTAGCATCTCGATTACATAATCCATTTTTTCTCACTCCCTGTAATGAAGGTGATGGAAATTCCGACCAATAAAAGTAAGAGGTCAGACCTTTCCAAGATTTAAAAAACAGGGATATCTCCCCATTAAAACCTTAATTGAAAGGCGGAAAATCATTTCTGCACTTCAATTAAGGTTCATTAAGAAGGAATAAGCGGATTATCTTGATAATATCCGCTTATTCCCTGTTAGTAGTTTTATTTTGCACTAAAGTTTTTCAATTCATCACGAGTTTGAGGAACTTTTAAGTCACCAGATTTGATTTTTTCAATGTAGTCTTTAACCGCTTTATCAATCGCATCTTTGTTTGGAGCCTTTGCGTTAACTGGTGCTAAACCTACGCCATCTTCATGTAAGCCGTATAATACCACTTCTCCGCCTGGGAAGTTGCCATCCATTGCCTTTTTGGACAAGTCTTGAACTGCTACATCAACACGCTTTAATGCAGATGTTAAGACTACGTCTGGACCCATGTCAGCTTGGTCACGGTCAACCCCGATTGCCCAGAAGTCTTTGCTTGGTTCTTTCGCTTTACGGTCAACAGCTTCTTTGAAAAGACCATTACCAGTCGCACCAGCTGCGTGGAAGACAACGTCTGCACCAGAAGAGTACATTTTAGAAGCGATGGATTGCCCTAATTCAGCTTTGTCAAATGCACCAGAATATTGAACGTCAACCTGTACATCCGGCTTAGCAGCCTTTACACCAGCAAGGAAGCCAGACTCAAAGCGCTCGATAACTGGAATTTCCATACCACCGATGAAACCGATATGGTTTGTTTTAGTTGTTAAAGCAGCCGCAACACCCGCAAGGAAAGCTGCTTCCTGCTCTTTAAAGAGGATGCTTGCTACGTTTGGCTGTTTTACTTCAGCATCAACGATTGCAAAATGATGGTCTTTTTGTTGTTTTGCAATTTCTTCAACGGCTGCCTGCATTAAGAAGCCGATCCCATATACTAAGTCAAAATCTTGGCGAGCAAGAGTATTTAAGTTTGTTGCATAGTCAGCATCTGATTTGGACTGAAGGTAAGAGTAACCGCCTTTTCCTTCTTTCATGCCGTTATCTTTACCGAACTTTTGAAGGCCTTCCCACGCTGATTGGTTAAAGGATTTGTCATCTACACCGCCGACGTCAGTAACCATTGCTACAGAGAATGATTTGCCTTTTTCTCCGCCTTTTGATGTTTCAGTTCCTTTGTTGTCATCACTTTTTCCACAAGCACCTAATAGTGTTCCAGCAGCAAGAACAAGTGATAGCGCCATTCCAACTTTACGCTTTTTCAAGGTATCTTCCCCCTAAGAATGTTGTTTGATAGTAGAAATGGTATAAAACTGGACTGATTGCGTTTTCATTACCATTAAAAATTTTTACACTCGTTTCCTAAGTACATGAAAACTAAATTTGTCCGCCTTAAAATAGTTTACCGAAAAAAGGACAGGTTCATCCGTTTCATCGAAATGCATTTGTTTTAATACCAATAATGCAGTCTCCGGGTCACATTCTAAAATTGGGGAAATTTTTTCATGATAGCCAATTGGCTCGATTTGGGCAACCGCGTATGTAATCCTTCTGTTGGCCTCTTCTACCAAAATGTTGAAGATTGATTCTTCACCATGTAAAAAGGTTTCAGGCAGTATGTGTGATGGAACCTTGTCAATGCAATAAACGACCGGTTCCCCGTTAGCGGTTCTTACTCTCTCAATCACGACCATTTCCTCATCAGCAGAACATGAGAAACGACGTATATCCTCTTCCGTTGGACTTTGAGTTGACGATTTTAAGAAAATGGTTCCTGGTTTCATGCCAGCCTGTTTAATCATGTCAGTAACACTGCTTAACTGTTCAATCCCCGATGTGAACAATGGCTTTGCGTTAACAAACGTACCAACCCCATGGCGTCTGATAATCACATTTTCCTCTTCAAGAATTCTTAATGCTTCTCGAAGTGTAGCCCTGCTGACACCAAGCTGTTTGGCAAGATCGAATTCTGATGGCAGTTTCTCTTTTTCTTTGTATACACCATCTTCAATATCCTGCTTAAGCCGATCGATTACTTGTAAATATAAATGCCGGTTATCTGACTTGATGGACATGCTGCTTTCCTCCAGCCTTTTCCTTAGACATCAGACCTCTGATATCATTCCTACTAATCGCAATAATCTTATCATGTTTTCTGCGATAAATAAATAGAAATCCATGATTTTGTCGAAAAAAGACGAAAAGATAAAAATCATCTTTAACGCCTATTACTATTTTATCAACTTTCCATAAAAGTAGAATAAAAAAAGAGCCATTAGGCCCTTTTTTCAAGAGCTCTTTTCCTCGTTTGGCTTCGTAATTAAGACCGCACGAGGTTTACTTCCTTCATATGGCCCTACCACTCCGCGGAGCTCCATTTCATCTATCAGTCTTGCCGCTCTTGTATAACCAATCCGGAAGCGGCGCTGCAGCATCGAAACTGATGCCGTTTGCATGTCAACAATTAATTCAACTGCCTCGTCATATAATTCGTCTTCAACCTCTCCAGTAGCCTCCGGGATATCATCTGGGATCATTTCCTCCTGATATTGAGCCTTTTGCTGGGAGATAACAAACTCAACCGTGTCCTCCACTTCTTGATCTGAGAGGAAGGCACCTTGGACACGTACCGGTTTTGTCGCACCGACCGGCATAAAGAGCATGTCCCCTCTGCCGAGAAGCTTTTCCGCCCCGCCCATGTCGAGGATTGTCCGTGAGTCTGTTCCACTTGATACTGCGAAGGCGATGCGGGAAGGAATATTGGCCTTGATGACCCCGGTGATGACATCGACGGATGGACGCTGGGTCGCAATAATAAGATGAATTCCGGCCGCACGTGCCATCTGCGCCAATCGAGTAATCGAATCCTCTACATCTGAAGAGGCAACCATCATTAAATCCGCCAACTCGTCCACTATGACAACAATATACGGCAATAACGGCTGCTTATCATCTTCTTCGAGATTATGTTTTCGAACATGGTCATTATAGCCTTCAATATTCCTTGTTCCAGTATGGGAGAATAACTCATATCGTCTTTCCATCTCGCTGACAACCTTTTTCAACGCTTGTGAGGCCTTTTTGGGTTCTGTCACTACTGGCGCAAGCAAATGGGGAATTCCATTATAAACATTTAACTCGACCATCTTCGGGTCAATCATCATTAATTTTACTTCATGGGGCTTTGCCCGCATTAAAATGCTCGTAATTATTCCGTTAATACATACACTTTTTCCGCTTCCTGTTGCACCAGCGACAAGAAGGTGGGGCATTTTATTTAATTCTGCCAGCACGGCCTCGCCCGTGATATCCCTGCCAAGTGCAATCATTAGCTTGGCATCCGGCTTATCATTTTGCGTTGCTTCCAAAACCTCTCTTAGTGAAACCATTGCAACTTCGGAATTTGGAACCTCTATCCCAATTGCTGATTTTCCGGGGATTGGGGCTTCCATTCGAATATCCTTTGCTGCTAGTGCTAATGCAAGATCATCGCTGAGGCTGACGATTTTGCTGACTTTAACACCGACATCAGGATGGACTTCATATTTTGTCACCGCAGGTCCCAGGTGCACTTGTGTAACACGTGCTTTAACTCCAAAGCTTTGAAAGGTTCTTTCCAGTTTGGCTGCATTCTTATTGATCAGCTCATATTCACCGCTTTGGTCGGTTTTCTTTGGAAGTTTCAGAAGCCTGAGCGGCGGCAATTCATAGGAGGCATTTTCCACTTCGGCAAATGAGATAGGAGGAGTATTGTCTTCCTCGGGTTCCTCTTGTTTGCTCCGTCTGCTCTTGGCCGGTTCTCGCTGCGGTCTTTCCCTAGGCAGATCCTCCTGATATGCCCGATCCGCAAAATTGGAGATTAACGGTTCAGGGATGACAGCTTCGTCTATATCAGCCTGTGGTTCGGGAACGTTTACAGCAGTCTGCTGAATCCGCCTGTTTTCTTGTGCCTGCCTTCTTTGATTGCTCCGCTCAGTCCGCCTTTCCTGCTGTTTCTGTTTCCATTCGGCTACATCCGTTTTAAAAGCTTGCCACTGGGTTTTTGAAAAGCCAAAAACCCCCATCAAGATTTTTGCTACAAAATCACCAAATGATTTGCCGGTTAGTAAAATAAACCCTACTAAAATAAAAATAAAGGCAATGATTTTTGTACCGGTTTCTGCAAATAAATAATGAAACAAAGCAAACAATATGGCCCCAAGAATTCCTCCACCGAGATCATGTGTACTGGTTTCCCCCCGGACCTCCATCATGAATAACTCCCATGTATTGTTGATGACACTAGGGTTCTTAAATTTTCCATTATTGCTCAGCAAATCAAACAATGTAACGTGACTCAAAAGAAGAATAGCTGAAACAATAAAATAACTGCCTACAAGCTTAATATGAAAGAAAAATGGAATCTCCCTTTTCCACATTAAATAAATACTTAGTATAACCAGCCCCAGTAAACTAAGCATGTACCATTCACCCATCCAAAAACGGAAGAACAGGACGGTTGCTTTGCCGACGGCCCCAAGCTTTGCAATTGAAATAATCGCTAATGCTAGGATTGCCAGTGCCGATAATTCATATTGGACCGTCCGTTTTAGCTGGGTATCTCGTCTTTTCGGTTGTCGTTTCTTTTTTTTGGCCATGCAATCACCTTTATATTATTGATTTTATTCTAATGATGCCTCGACTTTTTTGTGATAAAGGCAGAAAAGCAGCCTTATTTTGGCTGCTCTTGTCTCTTTACCCTTATTATACCATAACGTGTTAATAGTTTTCCCTTATCCTTATAGATTTGAAAAAGAAATTTTTGCACCAGGGCAAATCTGATCATTCAAAAAATGCTGCGGATCACTACTTAATACTCGAATAACTTGATAATTTTGCTGGTCTGTTTGTTCGACCAATAAAGGGATGCCCTGGTAGGAAACCGTTTGCTGATTTTTGAAGGCATCTTCATCATAAGGGAATATTAGCTCCTGCGGCATCATCGTATATAAAATCATTGAATCAGTCCCTTATTTTCATCCTTTTTTAACTCAATCAATTCATTTAGTTTTTTCATCGCATGGCCGAGGCCCCCTACTTCATCAATCAACCCATATTTCACAGCTTCTTCTCCAATCACGTTTGTTCCAATATCCCTCGTTAAATTCCCTTTAGCAAACATTAATTCTTTAAAGGTTTCTTCCGGTATTTTTGAATGCTTTGTTACGAAACTAACAACCCGCTCCTGCATTTTGTCCAGGTATTCAAAGGTTGCAGGGACGCCGATGACCAGCCCTGTCAAGCGGATTGGATGGATTGTCATCGTTGCGGTTTCAGCAATAAAACTGTACGTGCAGGAAACAGCGATCGGAACTCCAATTGAATGACCGCCGCCAAGGACAATCGAAACGGTTGGTTTCGATAAAGTGGCCAGCATTTCCGAAATGGCGAGTCCTGCCTCAACATCACCGCCTACCGTATTTAAGATAATCAATAATCCTTCAATATTCGGGTTTTGTTCAATCGCTACAAGCTGGGGAATAATATGTTCATATTTTGTCGTTTTATTTTGCGGTGGAAGCGCCATATGCCCCTCAATTTGTCCCACAATCGTCAAACAGTGAATTTTTGAATCTGGGGATAATTGTGGGACATTCGTTTGTCCAAGCTGCTGTATTTTTTCTACTAAAGGAGAAGCAGGTTTTTCCTCTTTTTGTGGCTCGGTGCTCCCTGGATTCTCCGCATCATTTTTAATAAAATTGTTATTCATCCCAATACTCCCTTCAAGCATGATATCTTTTAGTATTCGCCTATGAAATAAATTCATGCTTGAAAAATAAACATCAAAATGGGCCTGTCCCCCGCTGCGTGGATCATAAGCAGCGGGGGCAGGCCCTTATAAGATTATACTTCCATTATAATTGGCAGAATCATCGGCCGTCTTTTTGTTTTTTCAAAGAGGTAACGATTTAAATCATCTCTAATTTCCTGCTTTAAGCTTGACCATTCAAAGCTTTCCTTGGCAATATTTCTTTCAACGATATCACGGACTAATTTAGTGGAGTCATCCATTAACTTTTCAGACTCCCGAACGTAAACAAATCCCCTTGAGATAATTTCCGGTCCGGCGGCAATTTTCTTTTCCTTCTTTGTCAGGGTGACGACAACTATTAATATGCCATCCTGAGACAATAATTTACGGTCCCGCAGCACAATGTTCCCTACATCGCCTACGCCAATTCCATCAATCAGGACATTTCCGGATGGCACTTTACCTGTAATGGCAAACTTCCCATCCTTCCACTCCACCACGTCACCGCGATCAGGAATAGAAATCTGCTCATCGCGAAGACCGCATTCCATTGCAATTTTCCGATGGGCTTTCAACATCCGGTATTCGCCGTGAACAGGAATAAAGAATTTAGGCTTCATCAGGTTAATCATAAATTTCAATTCTTCTTGGCTGCCATGGCTTGAAACATGGATGGTCCGTTTCCCTGAAACAACATTAGCGCCCGCTCTAAACAGCATATCAATTGTTTTAAATAAAAATACTTCGCTGCCCTTTAACGGCGAGGCAGCTATCAAGACAGTATCACCCGGCTGGATATTGATCAGCTTATGTGTCTGCTTGGCCATTTTTTGCAGCGCCTCAATTGGTTCGCCCTGGCTCCCTGTCATCAAGACGGCAATTTCCTTGTCTTGATAATTCTTAATCTCATCAATAGATATGATTAAATCATCCGCCACCTCTAAATAACCTAAATCCATGGCAATGTGGTAAATTCGTTCAAGACTTTTTCCAACTACTGCTACTTTACGTTTGTTCTCCTTGGCTGCATCAAAAATATGCTGAATTCTATTAATATCAGATGCAAAGCAGGCAGCAATAATCCGCCCCGGTGCATTGTAAAAAGCGTTCGATAATTCGCGCTCGACGATTGCTTCAGACGTCGTATAACCCGGTTTTTCCGCTTCGGTACTGTCTGATAGCAAGCATAAAACACCCTGCTCACCGATAGCTGCCATTTTTCCAATTTCCGGCTTATAAAGCCTGGTGGCTGCCTGATCAAATTTAAAGTCGCCCGTGTAAACAATGATTCCTTCTGAAGTGTGAATACAAACCCCAACTGAATCTGGAATACTATGATTGGTCCTGAAAAAGCTTACCTGAACAGTATCTAAATCGAGAACCATATTGGAATCTATCTCGATAAAGTCAGCTTTTCCATTAAAGTCCTGCTCCTTTAATTTGGCTCCTGCCAGTGCAAGTGTCAGTTTCATCCCGTAGACAGGCGCATCGATCTGCCGAAGTATGTATGAAAGAGCCCCGATATGATCCTCATGTCCATGCGTTAAAAATATTGCTTTAACCCGGTCCCTATTCTCCTTTAAGTAGGTGATATCAGGTATTACCATATCAATGCCCAGCATTTCTTCCTCGGGGAACATTAGCCCGGCATCAATGACGAATATGTCCTTGTCCACTTCCACCAAATACATATTCTTTCCGATTTCCCCTATTCCACCAAGTCCAATTATCTTGATGGATTGATTTTTTTTCTTTATCAAATCCTTTTCCTCCTAAACCTAAGTTGCTCCGATCGAAATCAGTTAGGTTTATTATACTTGAAATCGGAAAACCTTTACAATGGTAAAAAAGGAAAAAACCAACCGAGCTTTTGTCGGTTGGTTTCTTCGCAATTATTTATGATTTAAAATTTCAATCAAATTAGCACGTTCCTGCTCTGTCAATCCCACTAGCGGCAATCTAACTGATCCAACATCCAAGCCTTTGATTTGCAGAGCTGTTTTCACAGGTGCTGGACTTGGTGCAGCAAATAATCCCTGCATCATCGGGAGCAGACGCTGATGCAATTTGGCTGCCCGTTGATTTTCTCCGTCAAAAAATGCTTTTACCATCTCTTGTAATTCATTGCCAATGACATGGGAGGCGACTGAAACAACCCCCGCACCCCCGATAGACAGCACTGGCAGCGTGACCGCGTCATCGCCGCTGTACAAAGCAAAGTCATCATCGGTATTGGCAATTATGTGCGTCATGGCATTTAAATCCCCACTCGCTTCTTTCACAGCCACAATATTTGGTATTTTTGACAAGCGGATAATCGTATCCGGGTGAATTGTCACAACCGACCGGCTCGGGATATTGTAGACCATTACCGGAAGGGTAGTTGATTCGGCAATTGCTTTAAAATGCTGGTATAGACCCTCTTGATTCGGTTTATTGTAATACGGTGCGACCAGCATAATAGCGTCCACACCGACCTGCTCCGCTTTTTTTGTCATCTCGATTGATGCGTACGTATTATTACTGCCTGTTCCGGCAATAACAGGGATTCGTTTATTTACAGCTTTCACAACATGGCTGAATAATGCCAGTTTTTCTTCTTTCGATAAGGTTGGTGATTCACCTGTTGTACCTGCCACAACAAGTGAATCTGTACCATTATCAATTAAATAATTGATTAGCTTCGTGGTTTTGCCAAAGTCAATATGCCCTTTATGATCAAAAGGCGTTACCATTGCAGTGGATACTCGCCCGAAATGAACCATTTTATTTCTCCTTTCGAAACTTTCGCTCCCTAAATCCGGTGCTTCTAACATCCTATTCAAAAGGTTTTCTTAAAAATCCAAGCTATTTAATTCTAGTGATTCATCTTCAAGGTGAAAGGCACTATGCAAGGCGTTTACTGATTTTACTAAATCCTCCTGCTTGACGAGGACCCAAATCGTCGTATGGCTGTCTGCCGATTGCAGAATCCGGATTCCTTGATTTGAGAGGGCCGTTACAATTTTTGAAGTAACCCCCGGAACTCCCGCGATCCCGGCTCCCACTACGGAAACCTTGGCACAATGACGTTCAACCTCTGGCTCGTGTCCCAATTCATTTAGTACCCGGATTGCTTTATCTGTCATTTCTTCTGTAACCGTATATACAACTCCGCTTGGAGAAATGTTGATAAAATCCACACTTATCTTCTCATTTGCCATCGCTTTAAATACTTCTGCCTGCAGGTAGTACTGTTCCTTTTTGGCAAAAACCTTTATTTGCGAAACGTTCGAAACATGGGCAATTCCCGTTACCAACCGTTCCTTGATGTCACTGCCGCGATTATTTTTATTTAAGGTAGTCACCAATGTTCCCTCGGATTCTGAATAAGTGGAACGAATCCGAATAGGCACCTTTGCTTGCATTGCAATTTCAACTGCCCTAGGGTGAATGACCTTTGCCCCCTGATAGGCCATATTACAAACCTCTGTATAGGTAACAACTGATAACGGCCGGGCATTTTCGGCAATGCGCGGGTCAGCAGTCATAATTCCTTCTACATCGGTAAAAATATCAATCCACTCAGCATTAAGTGCGGCTCCCAAGGCAGCAGCGGATGTATCGCTGCCGCCGCGGCCAATCGTGGTCACATCGCCATTTTTTGCTGCTCCTTGGAATCCGGCAACCACGACAACATCATGGCTTTCCAGTTCCCTAAGCAAGCGATCGCACTTCATTTCAACAATTTTGGCATTGGTATGGTCGTTATTGGTTCTAAACCCTGCTTGAGCCCCAGTTAATCCCGTTGCATTAATACCGCTCTCAAGCAACATATTCGTAAACACAATGCTAGAGATTACTTCTCCGCAGGACAGCAATAAATCATGCTCACGTTTAGAAATGTTACTTGTATTGCCGCCAATCAGGGACAGTAACGTATCGGTTGCATATGGATCGCCCTTTCTTCCCATCGCGGATACGACAACGACTACTTTATAGCCCTCAGCCAGTGCTTTTTCGATATGTCCCTGCGCATATTTCCTACTAGATTCATCTTTGACGGAGGTCCCGCCAAATTTTTGAACAATGATTTTCATGGTAAACACCAAAACCTGCCTTCTCTATTTTACAAGTCCTAATTCAACTAATCGTTGTGCAATTTGGACCGAGTTCCAGGCTGCTCCTTTAAGAAGATTGTCTGAAACTACCCACATGTGAAATCCCTTGCTATTATCGATGTCATTTCTAATTCTTCCGACGAAGACTTCATTCTTGCCAACACAGTCGGCTGGCATTGGGTATACTTGGTTTTCTGGATCGTCTTGCAGAATCACCCCAGGTGCATCTTTAAGAAGCGCTTTGATTTCTGCGGCGCTCACATTATCCTCTTCAATTTCAAAATAAACAGATTCAGAATGTCCTACAGCTACCGGCAGACGAACACAAGTCGCGGAAACCTGAAGCTCCGGAAGATGCATGATCTTTTTTGTTTCATTAATCATTTTCATTTCTTCATAGGTATAGCCATTTTCTTGGAATTTATCAATTTGCGGAATGGCGTTAAAAGCAATTTGATAGTGCTTTTCATCAGATTTCACAGGTAAAATTTTGGGTTCATATGGTTCTTCATTTAAGATTGCTTTTGTCTGCTGAAGAAGCTCTTCTACTGCTGCAGCACCTGAACCGGAAACAGCTTGATAAGTGGAAACGATAATTTTTTTCAAGCCAAACTTTTGACGGATTGGTTCTAAAGCAACCACCATCTGGATGGTTGAACAGTTTGGATTAGCAATGATTCCATTATGTTCAAATAAGTCTTTTTCATTAACTTCCGGAACAACTAAAGGAATATCGGCGTCCATACGGAATGCACTGGTGTTGTCAACGCAAACTGCACCGCGTTTTGCTGCCTCAGGAGCCAATTCTTTGGAGACACTTCCGCCCGCACTGAACAATGCGATATCTACACCCTCAAAGCTCTCTGGCTTTGCTTCTTGCACTGTATATTCACGGCCATTTATATCGACCTTTTTTCCTGCCGAACGAGCGGAGGAAAGCAGGGTTAACTCTCTAATTGGAAAATTCTCTTTCACTAAAGTTTGGATCATTTGTTGGCCAACAGCGCCTGTTGCTCCGACAACTGCGACGTGAAATCCATTTTGATGACTCATTCTTGTTCCCCTTCCTATTCACTGGCCGGTTATTCCCTTAAGTTTAAGTTTTCTTGCTGCCAGTATAGTAATATTTTATGGTTGTTTTCATCAGCGGATTAACTTATTAACCCACTGATGAAAGATTAATTTATTTTATCATATTATTTGAAAGAAATAACCTTTTTTAATGAAGGGAAAGGAAATTAGTCCTCATCTTTGTATCTTTCAACCAATACCGGCTGAATCTGTCTGCCTTCCATTGCTGCTTCCACTGTTTCCGGAAGCATTGTCATTCTCGCCACCATTGAATTCGGTTTATTAATAGGGTCATCCTGTCCGTAAGGAATAAAGTAAATGTGTTTAGTGGCCATCAGTCTCATCAGGTTTACCCCATTTAACCCTAATGCATCATTCGTGGAAATACCTAAGACAACCGGCTTTAAATTTCGAAGCGTTGCTTTTGCCGCCATTAAAACAGGGCTGTCATTCATGGCATTGGCAAACTTGCTCATCGATACTCCTGTTAAAGGAGCAATTACCATACAATCAAGCGGCATTTTCGGTCCTAACGGTTCTGCTTTTACAATGGAATCAATTAGGTTATTGCCAGTTAAATCGACAATTCGCTGGACCCAATCTTCGCCTTTTCCAAAACGGGTATCGGTGTTTTTAACCGTAAAGGTTACAATCGGAACCACCTCTGCGCCGGCCTGCACCAGTTTTTCAATTTCCGGAAATACAGCGTCATACGTACAATGTGAACCCGTTAATCCAAAACCAATTCTTTTACCTTTTAAACTCATTTTCCATTCCCCTTTCGATCTGGTTCTGTCTCTGAAAGCAGCTGGGATAGGACATCTGCTAAAATTTGCCCCGCTGTTTTGGGAGCGACAATTCCAGGCAGGCTGGGTGCAAGGAGGGCTTTGATTCCTCTCTTTTCTGCGTAACGAAAATCGGTTCCTCCCGGTTTCGAGGCAATGTCGATTACAATGGTATGTGCGGGTAGTTTAGCAATGACTGATGCATTAACAATTGGCTGCGGGATTGTATTGATTAAAATGTCTGTACCCGACACTTCCGTTTCAATATTGCTTAATTGAAACGGTGTCAGTGCCATTTCCGTAATTCTAGCAAGATGTTCGCTTTTTCTTGCCCCGACTTTTACTTTTGCCCCTAATGCATGGAAGGCCCTTGCAATACTCATACCGCACCGTCCCAATCCTAGGACAGTTACATTAGAACCATGAATCGTAAAGTCAGTATGCTGGATGGCCATCATAAGTGTTCCTTCAACAGTCGGAATCGAATTATAAATGGCTACATCGTCTCTTGAAAATAACTGGACTAGTTTTTTGCTTGTTTGCTCAGTAATCCCGTTTAAATAGGAATTGCTGATTCCTGAATAAATGGTACAATGCTCAGGAGTTTTCGAAAGAATATCCTCTGTTAAGACCACTTTCTCGTTGGAGAATATCGTCTCTACTTGACCTTCTAAATTTGTGCCAGCAACTGGCAGTATAATGGCATCGATATTCGAAAAGTCAACCTCGGATATTTTCTCCTTGACTGCACCTGTAAAGGCGTGGTCAAGCTGTTCAAATCCAATTAGCGCTAGTTTAGCGTCTAATTCCGTTAACTTTCGGATAATTTCCAGCTGCCTGGCATCACCACCAATAACGGCTATCTGCATCCCTGTCAGCATGAAAACATTCACCTTCTTTTTTAAAGAATCCATTCAATTTTTCCTTTGTTCTTTATCACTTCCCCATCTTATGTAAGAAAGTTTCAATCGGTGAGTTTTCCACGCGGGAATATGCAAAAAAGCCCAAGCAAATTAAATTGCTTGGGCTTCAGGCTATCTTTTATACTAATTATTTTTTATTATTCCACCATGTTAATTTGTTCTAATGTTATTAATATCACGGTTTTTCAAAAGGTCTGTTGATTTCCGCTCCAGGT
>NZ_JBLVQN010000036.1:0-61317 GCF_058323225.1 Neobacillus sp. PVCKKU3 | reverse complement strand
ATTTCCTTATCCTCACATACATTTTTAAAATATGACAAAACACATTTTGCCATTGTGTCATTTTCGTATTGCATCCAAAGAAAACCCATTTCTGAAGCTGTTAGACGGATATTATGTTCTGTCATTGTCTTTTCAATTTCATTCATAGAAATTCCTCCTAAATGCTTTGATAATTCCGTTTTTACACATAACCTTCATATTTTTATGATGATTTATTCTCCTTATATTATTCGAATATATACTGTTAATAATTTCCAGAGTTCCGGGAGGTTAAGTTCAATGGAAAACAAAAAAACCTTCGTTAGAAGGTTAATGAATCACTTTTTAGTAAAAAACGATTTCTTTGTATGAGATATATCCGTTATATATTGAAAACCGTATAGAAGCAAAGCCCTTAAAAAATCTATTGCTAAGTATTGAAATTTTTTTAGTCTATCTAGAGTACCAATTTCAAAACGTTCTAAATATTTTAATCCCCCTAAGTAAATAAAACAAATGTGAAGAATCACATTAGAAATTAAAAATAAACGGAATTTACCATAAGTCATTTTTAACATCCAAAGAGTTGTTACAAAGTAAGGCCCAAAATTGAAAAAGTTCATACTTCTTAAAGGTGGCACCCCTTCATAAAAATGCCACCATTTTTTCTTTTCACCGAATAAATCTATTGCTTTTGTGAATGTACAAATAAAAATAGCACTAGGGAGATATTTTTTAAATGAATTTTTACCCAACAAGGGTAAAGTTAACCAAGGTACAACCAGAAAAGCTATTAAAAGCAATTTACGATTATTCATTGTATCACCTATTTATGACAATAGTTCTGTAAAATTTATTAAATATTTTTACCAAGTATCTCCTCATTATACGATTAACCGAACATTCATATAGGATAATCAAAAGCACCACTTCCAAAGGAAAGGGGCTTTTTATCTTTTATCCATTATTGTTTTATTTTCAATTCCGATATAAGTACTAATTCATAATTGTAGCCTTCAATACTTTTAATTTCACAATATCCACTATCATAAATCCATTCCATTGAATATTCTTTTCCATTGAAAATTACAGTTTTCCCTTTACGCAAAAGTAATTCACTCCTGACAAAAAACAAATACCTGAATCCGTAGTGAAATCATTAATAAACTCGTATCTAAAGCCTGATATAATAATGTTATCAGCTTTTTCCGGCTGATTATTTTATTTCACCAGGAAGGTGTACTAATTGGTTAAGTTTATTTTTAGAAGATTCCGATGATACATTAACTACCCATTCGGGTCTAGGATTAATAGGATTGCTTTTATCAAAGGCAAAATTTCACAAGCGTTTTTCAACTTTAAAAGTACCAGAACCCTCCACAGATACGGTATGAAACGATCCGCTAGGTGGTTACCTTTTGGACAATAAAAAATCGCAAACCAAGCAATATATTCAGGTATTCAGTCTTATAGTGGGAACAGAGGAAATACGCCACAATGTGCGTAATTATTATGGGGAAGAATGAGGTTCGTTCTGTTTATTAATTCTTTGGCAATAATATCTAAATAAGGGGAAGATGATTAAATGACAATCAGTTATTACAGTCTTGTGTTACAATGAAAATAGAGATTTTTGTTCAGACATAAGAGTGAGGGGATCGAATTAAATGTATACTTTCCTTACATATTTAGTTTCCCTTTTTGTGATTGTGACATCCGTATTGACAACACTTTATATAAAATCTGAACTAGAGCGAGTGTTAAATGAAACAACTGATACTGTCCCTTTTCATATATGTAATGTAGTAATAGTCTTAATGGTTTCCCTTTTGGCCAATGCTGTATTGACTAAATACATCTCGGGGACTGAATTTCATTTAATGCTGCAATTAGTCAACCACGTATGTATGACCCTCCCAATTTATATATTAGGGCATTTTGGATTTGAAAAATATAAATCAATTTATCGAAAATACATGCCCACTGAAAGCAGGAAAGTGGTTGTCCTTAACGAAAAGTACTTAAAAAAGAAAAAGCGGTTTACAAAGTTAAACAAATATAATGCCGTTTCTAAGGAACAATCTCCCAAGCAAAGATATCCAAAAGTCAATAACAATAGGAAAGGCTGACTCTAAAAATCGTTTCCAACTACCTTGGGGTCAGCCATTTTTTTGCTTTTAATATTATAAATTTGTTAACAAAATTGTCCTCCCATGGTTCTGGTAAGGAAAAAAGATAGAATATGAATGTTTAGAAAGTATAAAGTGAAACATTTTTAAAAGCAGGCCTAATTATGAGATAAAGCCTGCTTTTTATATTGGAAGTTTTAAGTACCCTCTAGCATTCTAACGGGGAATAGCCGAGCCTGCTTAAGGCTAATGCCATTTGATAATACCCCTCACTATTAGGATGAACCCCGCCTTTTGATAATAAAGCTTCTTCATTTCCCTTAAATACACTATAGATATCAGCTACTTTAACACTCATTTCCCGACCAAAACTGTCAATCACTGAATTAAACGCTTTAATTGCCTCATCTGCTATCGGAATATCGGGAAACGGATTATATAGATTCATTAACCGTAAAATGTACTTATCTTGTTTGTCTAGATGATAAATTCTTTCTACTATTTTTGAGTAATTATTCTGGGTTTGTTTAATAGCATAAGATATACTTTCTTCATTTTTATTGATTATAAATTCTTTAGCAGCATTTATTAAGTCATCCCCCCCAGCCGTTATCGTGATGATATTTGCACAATTTACAGCTTCAGTGACCATCGGAAAATGGAGCATTAATAAAACATCCCATGTTGTTGCTCCTGACCTTGCGCATTTTCGATAACAAATAGGACTTTTTAAAATTTGCTGACTTATGTCCCTGTAATATTCAACAAATCCTGGGTCCAAAACAGGAACGCCGATTCCAATGGTAAGGGAGTCGCCAATCGCAAGATAACGTAAAGGATTGATATCCATATTTCACCTCAAATGATAAGTTGTATTCTTAAAGTATTCAAGTCAGTTAGGATTCAAAATATTGGGTTACCGTAAGAGAGGTGCCTTTCACTCTCCGAATAATGTGGATGAAAAGAAATGGGGGATAATTTCATAAACAAAAAGCCCTTTTAAAGGGCCTTCTGTTTAATCGATACATGGGGAGGAGTAACGATTGAATACACTTTAGCTTATGCACTAGTTCTGAAAGGTAACCTTTTTTATTCAGGTTATTTTAAAAATAGGCTTAATGCTCTTGATCCGGTACCATCAAATAGTTGGACAATCATTTGTTTTTAACTAACTGTTATGGAAGGTTAAATATAAATTTCCCCCTTGAGATAAGAGCCCATCCAAAGTGAATCTTTTTACATATTTTATTATGTAGCTTTTGAAAGGAGGTTTTAACATGGATGGTGCTGGCGCAGGCGGAGGTTTCGCCTTGATTGTTGTACTGTTTATCCTGCTTATTATCGTAGGAGCTGCCTTTGTTGGCGGAATTGGCGGCGGCTATGGTGGATTCGGTGGTTATGGCGGGGGCTTCTATTAAAAAATAGAAATAGAATCATTCACATTTTTGTAAGGGGGGATTTACTATGTTCTTCGGTGGCTATGGCTATGGTGGATTTGGCGGTGGTGCGGGCTGGTTTGCTTTAATCGTTGTGTTATTTATTCTGTTAATCATTGTAGGAGCAGCTTGTTTTTATTGATTTGATGAATACCCCTCGCCTTAGGGGATTTTGTATGAGAAAAGCCCAAAATGGGCTTTTTCTTTTTACATAAGTTTAAATGGCTTTGGCCCTGTTTATTAACTATTCCTTGCTTGTCTGCCTTTTATGAAAAGTTTGTATATTAGCCGCCACCTCTTTTTTTTCTAACGAATATGATGTCGTTGACAATCATTGGACATTTCTTGTTTTAGATTGTCATTCGGAAGAGGAATGGGGGAGAATAATGTGGCATATTTAGATCCGCATTTAATGAGCACGTTCCGTCATAAAATGGCAAACCCGGTTCACTTTGGTAAAGTATGTGGGATCCTTTGCAAATGCCGCCGCGAGGATTTATGCGGAAGCAGGTGCATATGGTTTAGTGGATAATTTATCGGGCTGCTTAGGATTGCCTGTAACACCTGCGCAAAGAGAAAACGCAGCACGCTGTTTAATGGGATGTGGATAGACCCTGCAGATCGTCGTGAACGATACAGGATGTTAAACCATATTCGGGACTTTTGGATTATTTAAAGGTTGCGCCACGTCTCTCATAAAAATTGATAGGCGTGGTGATTTTTTATTTATTACAGATTATTAATTATTGGATCCGAAAATGGTTACTTTCATTATGACGACTTACACCAGTACATACATAGTCTATTGCAATGATATGGTTAATGGGGGAGGACAATGAATTTTCGGGATAGGGTTAATAATGAAATCGCCGGATACATTGAAAAAATAAAAGAAAAACAAAAACAGGACGGTTCGTGGAGGTATTGTTTTGAGAGTGGTCCTATGACAGATGCCTATTTGATTATCATTTTACGAATTTTGGAGTTGGATGAAGAGGAGATTATAAAAAAACTGGTTAATCGATTATTAACAATCCAGCAAATAAATGGGGCTTGGAAGCTGTTCGAGGATGACGAGGGGAACCTTTCGGCGACAATTGAAGCCTATACAGCCTTATTATTTTCCGGGTATTGTGACCAATCGGATGATAATTTACAGAAGGCAGAAAGCTTTATTAAGGAGCAAGGCGGAATAGAAAATGCACATGTTTCAACAAAGTTTATGCTCGCATTAAATAATCTTTATCCTTGGCCAAGGTTTTTCCCATTTCCTCTTTTTCTCATTCATTTACCCTCTTTTAAAAAGTTTAGTGCCTATATAAGAGCACATTTTGCCCCAGTATTTATTTTGGGACATACTAAATTTTCTGTTTACAATCGTCATACACCCAATCTTACTCATTTATTTATCCAGAAAAAGAAATTCCGGGTCCATAGCCGTGCTAATAAGCCTTCGTTTAGCTTATTTTCAAAATCAGCCATGAAAAAAGCTGAAGCTTATATGCTTGAAAGGATAGAAGCGGATGGCACCTTGTCAAGTTATGCTAGTGCCACATTTTATATGATTTATGCGCTGCTTGCAATTGGGGTTAGTCCTGGTTCTACATTAGTAATAAATGCTGTCTCTGGCTTAAAATCTTTCCTGTTTACCTGTGATGATGATTTCCACCTGCAAAATTCTCCATCTACCATTTGGGATTCTGCACTGTTAAGTTATTCTTTACAAGAAGCAGGGGTCCCAATAGATGATCAAGCGATTGCTTCATCAGCAAGCTATTTGTTATCTGTGCAGCAGCCCCAGGGGGGATGGGGATTCTCGGAAACCAATACAGCCAATCCTGACGTGGATGATACACAAGCAGCACTAAGAGCTATTTCTCGCCTTTCTATTGCCGATACGAACTATCGAGACAGTTGGAATAAGGGAATCAAATGGCTGCTTTCTATGCAGCATTCTGAAGGCGGGTGGGGTGCGTTTGAAGGGAATGGTTACAGATCGCTCGTTTCGTTATTACCCATTCAAAACGTGAAAGATACAATTATTGAACCGGCAGCTGCTGATTTGACCGGAAGAACAATAGAGTTCCTTGGAAATTACGCAGGAATGTCACTTCATAATCCAAGAATAAAAGATGCAGTAAACTGGTTAATGGAGAATCAGGATGAAAATGGTTCGTGGTATGGAAGATGGGGAATCTCTTTTATTTACGGGACATGGGCGGCCGTTACGGGCTTAAAGGCTGTTGGTGTTTCAAGTGACTCCCCCTCAATCCAACGGGCAATTCAATGGTTGAAAACAATTCAACGTCATGATGGTGGATGGGGGGAATCGTGTAAGAGCGACCAATTCAGAAGGTACACACCGCTTTCTTTCTCCACCCTAGTGCAAACCGCTTGGGCAATTGACAGTTTAATAGCAGCACATGATGCTCCGATACCTGAAATTGAAAAGGGAATAGAGTACCTTTTAAACAGAATGAACCTTTCAGAGAAGATGCGTAGTTATCCGACAGGTGCGGGATTACCAGGACATTTTTATATTTATTACCATAGCTATACCGATATTTGGCCACTTATAGCTCTATCCCACTTTAGAAAGAAATATCATTAAAAATACTAAGCCGTTCTCTTTTGAGGTACCCGCATAGCAAAAAACAAATATAAAAACAAATATAAAAGCAGTGTGTTTCTCATATGAAATCACACTGCTTTTAGCACGTTTTCAGGAAGATAAATTTTAAAGGATGTATACTGGCTTCTTTAACTTACTGGGCAGCTTTACAACAATAATATGAAAAAGAAAAAGCATAAAGAATTATTTCCCTATTTGGAGTCTAAACTAAGATGAAATTATATTCATTTAAAATTGAGGAATCTAAGTATGATCTTATTTTTTGCTTCTATTTTGTTTTTCAATTATGTTGCTTATAAAATGAGAAAGCATCTTACTAAAAATCAAATTGTTCACATTTGGACATTTACAGTGATATTGGAAATTATCTTTGATATTTTTATCGATGAAAAAACAAATGGATATTGGTATTTTCAGAAAGGAATTGATTGGACAAATATATTAGTTTATACGGTACTAATTCCGCCTGTGAATGTTATATTTTTGAACTGGTATCCTTTTAATAATTCTAGGTTTAAAAAAATTCGTTATTTTGTATTTTGGGTGATTTTCATATTGGCTTATGAATTATTAGCTTTACAGCAACCTTGGGGATACTTTCATTACGGATGGTGGAATTTTATTTATTCCGCTTTACTTGACCCTATTTTGCTATTTATTTTGCTGGGTTATTATAAATGGATTTGTAGAATTGAAATATGCAATTAACGGTTCGTCTCTTCGTTAATTGGAGAACTTTATTTATTCATATATTGTATTAAGTTTTGTGCCTCAAGCAACGGCTGCGTCTTTACAATAGTAGAGACGCATTTTTATTAAAGTAACAGGACCAAGGATTATTTTTATTCAATTAACCTTCCTCATAGTTCAAAAAACAGTTTTTAAATTAATAAGAATCAGTCTGTAACAGATTTTTGGATGAAATTAATAAAAATTAAGATTGGAAAAGAGTCTACTGTTAGAGGGATAATTATGAAATATGAAGAAGAAGTCAAGAGAATTAATGAATTAAGAAATAAATTTTCCGACATTAAGTTAGAATTTTGGCTTGAACATGATTTGTTTAAACTGCACTGGTGGTTCCTCTTGGTATCATCGATACTTCCTTGGATTATTTGGTGGAAAATCGCTGATAAAAGCCGATTTAAGGAACTATTTATTTATGGGCTGTTATGGGGATTATTCGCTTCTACACTGGACGAATTTGGTGTAGCATTAAAGTTTTGGTATTATCCGAGAGAATTATTTTCAATGGTTTCTCCACTTTTCCCTGCGGACCTAACAGTTATTCCTATAGCCTTTATGTTTGTTTATCAATTTTTCCCAAGGGGAAAAGGCTTTTTTTGGGGGAATTCCTTTGTTTCTGTTTTGCTTTCCTTTGTTGCCCAGCCATTATTTATTTACTTTGATCTCTTTAGGGCATTAAATTGGGAACACATATATTCTTTTCCAGCATTTATTCTGTTGGCATATATCATTAAGTGGATGTCAACAAAAGTGGAGAAGCAAGCCGCAATGAACACCAAATAGCCGTATTAAATCATTGAGATGGATATTCGTATTTACGAATATCACCCAAATGAATTGCAAATATCCTATGATAAACATCCCTTACAACCTATACCCAATACCAGTAAAAATAAAAAAGCATAAAGTTGGAATCCAGGGACGGTTTAAAAAATTATATTGTTGCCACTTCTCCTCCGGAAATATACTTTATTAATTATTATTAATATGGTTATATTTGAAATATAATAAGGATATTTATTTATTCAATGAACGTATTACCTTCAAACCTCATTCTAGAATTGATTTGAAATAAAGGGTTCTGTAATTTTTGAATGTTTAACAATGGAGGAATCAACAGTGAAAAAAGGGTTTAGTGTGTTATAACAAATGAGATTACAATCTTGTATAGTTGTATGATAGTGGACTTTGTGGAATCCTACAAAATTTAGGGAAAAAAAGCGGAACTGGCTCCTATTTCCGAAATTTCAATTATTGATGCCAAAGGAAAATTAGAGAATTATACTCTTTTTACTTAATTCGTATAAGACTTTTCAAATTTCTTCTTTTTATTTCGGAAAATACAAATTCAATAAAATCTCTATCTAAATTTTGTTCAATAGCTTTTCTATACATAGCCATTAATAATTCATCCTCTACATAGAACCAAGTAAAAAATCCCCAATCTGTAGGTATTGGCAAAGGCGGGTTTTTGTTTTTTAAAATTGCCATTGGCGGGTATCGCCTACCCCCGGCATCTTTATTTTATAGCCAAAATTAATATAGTAATTACGCCGTTTCTCCTTGTATTTCTTCGCATAGGATGTGTTGAACGGTGAAACAACCAGATAATAAGTGGGGCGAACACGGAGGAAAAAGGGGGGAAGATGGTGGCTTATTTGGATCCGCAATTAATGCGGATATTCCGCAGGGAAATGGCAAATCCTGTAGTTTTCAGCAAGGCATACGGTATTATACGTCAATACCGTTATGCTGACCTATGTAAACCGGAAGGTGCTTACGGTTTAATAGATGGCTTGTCCAGCTGCTTAAACGTAAAAATAACGCCTGAGCAGAGGGAAAATGCAGCAAACTGGTTAATGAACTGTGGTATCGATCCTGATGATCGACCTAGTAGGTATAGAATGTGGGGATTTTATCGAGAATAGTGGATCATCTAACCCGTTTTTAAGTCGGTTTTTCTTTTAAAAGAAATCGACTTTTTTAAATTGGGGACCTCTTTCACCTTGTATAAATTCCCTCCCTTAATGGGGAAATTAAGCAGTAGGCAATTGAAACTTTTTCTCTCGGGAGGGCATATTTAATATGGTTGAAAACCCTTGGTTTTCGGTTGGAAAGTCAGAACATAGAATTGATGCGGCGGAAAAGGCTGCTGGTGAAGTTCGATATACGGCAGATTATTATGTTCCCGGTATTTTGCATGTGAAATTGGCAACAAGCACCCAGGCCCATGCCAAGATCAAATCAATTGATGTGAATGGGGCTTGGAAGGTGCCCGGTGTACGGGCGATTGTGACGGGTAAAATGTTCCCATATCATATTGGTCCAATTTTAGCCGACCGGCCGCCACTTGCCTTTGAAAAGGTCCGATATTATGGTGAGCCGTTAGCGATAGTTGTTGCTGACCATGAACATCAGGCAAAGCAGGCTGCTAGCTTAATTAAGGTGGAATACGAGTCGCTTCCAGTCGTAAATTCAGTGCGTGAGGCATTTCAAAAGGATGCACCTTTAATTCATGAAAACTCCGGGCAATATATCAAAATCATTAGCAATGTTTATCCCGTACAGGGTACAAATATCGGCAGTCACATCAAAATTCGGAAAGGTGATTTTTTAACGACTTGGGAAAATTGCGATTTTAAGGTCAAGGAAACGTATTCGTTTAATCTTTCGGACCATGTAGCAATTGAACCACGTTGTACAAGGGTGGAAATTAACAAATCTGGCAAAGTGGTTGTTCATTCCAATACGCAATCCCCATTTACCATTAAAAAGGTGTTAAATCAATTTTTTAATATCGAGGTTGGCAATATTATTGTGCATGTTCCGATTGTAGGGGGGGCGTTTGGCGGAAAGGGCACTGTTCAGCTAGAACCTCTTGCCTACCTAGCATCACAAGCTGTAGGCGGAAAAATGGTGAAACTAGAATTTGACCGTGAAGAAGATCTTATCACAGCCCCGGGACATATCGGACTTGAAGCCACGGTTGCCCTTGGGACAAATAAGGAAGGAAAAATAATTGCTGGGCAATATACATACTTCATTGATTCTGGCGCCTATACTGATCAGGCGGCCGGGATTACAAGAGCGATGGCCCTTGATTGTACTGGTCCATATGATATCTTAAACGTCTGGTGTGATTCTTACTGTATGTATACGAATCACCCATATGCTACTTCTTTCCGCGGTTACGGCCATCCGGAGTTGACATTTGCGGTGGAACGGACGATGGATCAACTAGCGGAAATACTAAATATTGATCCACTTAAACTAAGGGAAATCAATGCCATAAAGCCTGGTAATAGCTCTCCAACTAGAACCGTTCTTAATGCTAATAACATCGGAGACGTCGATAAATGCATTAATCGGGCTAAGGAACTGATTGGCTGGGGGGAAGGTGCCCGCATGGAAACGGCCGACGGTAAAGTTAGAACAAAGGGAATCAGCACATTTTGGAAGACATCGACAACCGGAACAAATGCCCAATCGGGTGCCGTACTTAAATTTGAGCCGGATGGCAGCGTTAATTTAAGCTGTGCAGCGATTGAATTAGGGCAAGGAACGAAAACAATTCTTGCGCAAATGGTTGCCGAAAGATTAAAAATGGACATTAAAAAGGTCCATGTCACGATGGAAGTTAATACCCAGTCCGATCCACATCAGTGGCGTACCGTCGCCAGCAGTACGACTTTTTTGGCTGGAAGAGCAGTGATGAATGCTGCGGATGATGTAATTTCCCAGTTAAAACAGACTGCCTCTATCGCCCTGCAATGTTCCGCAGAAGATTTGGAGGTTGGCGGCGGCCGTGTCTATCTAAAGCCAAGCCCGGAATATGGGGTAAAAATTGAAGATGTTGCGCTCGGATATAAATACCCTAATGGTCATACGGTCGGGGGGCAGGTAGTTGGCCACGGTAGATACGTTCAGCGGCATCTTACCCCAATGGACAAAGATACCGGCTTCGGAAAACCGGGGCCATGGTGGTCAGTGGGGACACAGGCAGTTGAGGTCGAGTGGGATCCGAAGGATTGCACATACAAAATTCTAAAAGCCGTTACCGTGCTTGATGGCGGAAAAATTATTAACCCGATGGCTGCAACTCAGCAAATGAGAGGTGGTATGTACTTAGGCTTAAGCTTTGCAAGTCAAGAAGGTTTCGTATTTGATTCAAACGGAATCGTCCTGAATCCACAATTAAGAACCTATCAAATCATGAGGTTTGGTGAACAGCCAGCCGACTACATGGTAGACTTTATCGAAACCCCGGCCGCAGATGGTCCATTTGGTGCGAGGGGGATCGGGGAGTACGGTGTAATTGGCATGGCTGGTGCACTTGCGAACGCCCTGTCTAGAGCAGCGGAGGTTGAATTAAACCACTTGCCTCTTTTGCCAGAGCTAATCTGGAAGACCCGAAAGGAGATGCAAAAATGATTCCATTCGACTTTGAATATTGTCGGCCAGACAGCATCTTAGAGGCGGTTCAGGCGTATGAGGCATTAACGAAACAATCTAAAAAGGCCCTCTTTTATTGCGGCGGTACGGAATTTATCACTTTTTCAAGGGTTAATCAGCTCCATGCCGATGCTGTTATTGACCTTAAAGGCATAACGGAATGTAATGTTTTGGAGGTTCAGGGGGATCAATTAGTAATTGGTGCCGCTGTTTCCCTAAACAAAATTACGGAATCAAATTTATTTCCTTTGTTAGGTCAAACAATTAAGAAGATTGCTGACCACACTTCAAGGAATAAGATTACGATTGGGGGAAATCTTCACAGTAGGCTTATTTACCGTGAGGCGGTTCTACCATTGCTCATTTCGGAAGCAAAGGTGAAGCTAGCCGGAGGTGAGGGGGAAACGACTCTTCCTTTGAAGGAAGTATTTGATCAGGAGCTGAATATTAGTTCCGACCAGTTTTTAGTACAAATAAACGTTCCAAAAGTCTATACTGAATTTCCTTTTTCCAGCCTTAAAAAGACAAAATTGTCCAAGGTAGGCTATCCTGTGGTTTCGATTGCTGCCTTGGTAAAAGATAAACAAATACGTGCCGCCCTTAGTGGTGTGTGCGCTTACCCCTTTCGGTCGGTAAAACTAGAGGCTGTACTCAACGATGCATCCTTAACAAAGGAAGAAAGAATTGACAAGGCGGTTACGCTTTTACCGGGACCAATCATCGAGGATATCCAAGCCTCGCATGACTACCGTGAGTTTGTGTTTAAAAATACTTTGCTGGAAACACTCGAAGCATTAGAGGAGGCGCAGGCATGATATCAAATGGCACATCTAAAACTGTGATCAAGCTTCATGTGAATGGAGAATCCCATGAAGTCATGATTCGTTCAGCCGATACTCTGATAGAAACATTACGGAATCAGCTTGGTTTGACCGGGGCAAAGCGGGCATGTCAAAACGGCGACTGCGGTGCATGCACAGTCCTAGTGAATGGTGCACCAATGCATTCGTGCCTTTGTCTTTCAATCGAAAGCAGCGGGCAGCCAATTACCACAATTGAGGGGTTAAGTGATTCACCGGTTCAGCAAAAGTTTGTGGAAAAATGGGCACTTCAATGCGGCTTTTGTACACCGGGTTTTATCTTAAACTGTCATGCCTTGGCAGATAAACATCCGAATGCTGATGATGCGACCATCGAGGAATGGATGCAGTCCAATCTTTGTCGTTGTACGGGCTACCAGGAAATAAAAGAGGCTGTTAAATCGGTGCTGCAACATCATACGAACGATTCTGTCTCCTAAAAAGATACCCAGCTTACTAAACTTTATAAGCTGGGTATCTTTTTTAACCTTTTTTAAAGCTGTTATTTCCTGTGTTTAAGGATTCAATAAGGTTAAGTGTCTGGGATGCATGCTCTATTTGCCGCTGAACCTGTTCTAATTGCTGTTGCTGGGCGATTGTTGCCTGTGTGTTTGCAATTCCTTGCAATTGATTTATTTGCTGGGTAGCTTGCTGCAATTGCTGTTGTGCTTGCTGTAGCCCCTGCGTACTTGCCATTGATGCATTTTGTTGGATCGTTTGGGCGGCCTGGTGCATCGTCTGTACGGCCTGCTCTTTCTGTGCCTCAAAATGCTGCTCCATCGTGGTTTGATTCTCTTGAAGCGGCTGTTGATGCTTCATCATTTTTTGCTGCCCCTTATTCATAGGTTTTCCTCCTTTCGGTTACTATGGGTGGATTCATCAATAGTTTTATATAACTTGTTAAAATTTATCCATTCACTGTTCACAAATTTGCCACACCCCATCCTGTCCTTTTCCTCTCTATTTTCCTAAATAGAGGGTGAAAGGGTGGTGCAATTAAATGAATTTAAAATCTGGTGAAATTGCTCATTTTGAAGGATATTGTCAGTTTAGTAGTCTGAAGGAATTTAATACTCATTTCGAAATGTGGCTGTTGGAGCACAAGCATGACTTTTCGAAAGGGGAATTGGTCGGTCTTAAGCGGTTAGCACGTTATGCCGCTAAAGTCCCTGGGGTTGCCAATGCCAAAATTGGGACAATGTTAAAGGCCATACATGAAGAATACAAGCAAAACGGCATTTCCCGCTCAACGTTTAAACGGATGATCCAAAAGGCCATCAAGATTGGTATCCTTACTGTTTATGAAACCGAACGCAAAAACGGTTCACAGTCCAGCAACCTTTATGTCTTTAACCGTTTTCCCGAAATTGAACCACCCACTGACGCAAAAATGAACCACCATAAAGAAACCATTGATCTTTTAAAAACCAATAATCAAAAGATTAATAAACGTAAAGACACGTCTGAATTACAGCAAAAAATAGAGGCAATAGAACCGCACCCATGCATCAAAGTAAACGAAAATCTAATGGAACTTGACTATACCTTTGTAAGCGACAAAGTTCCGCAAGACTTTGTGCAGCTGGTAAGGTGCGTATTTCCTGAAGCGAGGACCATTGAAGAATACTGGAGAATGGCGCAAATTGCTGCTTATCGCAATAACAGCGAGGGTAAACCGGAAAGCATTCTGGACGTTGCCATCCAATCCTTTAAACAACTGGTTCGGAAACTAAAGTTCACACAGTCTGTCAAAAATCCGCTTGCTTATTTTTATGGGATTGCCTTTCAAAAACTAAGAAACTTATTTTATGAGGATTTAACAGAACTGGATTCTGAAAGCAATGAGTCAGAATACACCTTTCTAAAGTATTCTTGCGGTACGAACCCTGTGTTTGATTGGTTAACGGCCAATATTATGGGTAATTTCAATCATTCGTCATGAATTAACAATCCAATCCTTGTCGTTGGTGCTGCATTCTATCTGAAAAAAAATATTCCCCATCCTGTCCTTTTTCACCCTAAATCTATAAATAAAGGGTGAAAGGAGGTGATGGACAATGGCACAAGCATTGTTAGAAGGTTCAAAGCTTCGACTTGTATTTCAGGTGGACCTGGATGAGCGAGGAAATCCAGTTGTAAAAACCAAAACATTTAGCAACATCAAACCGGATTCGTCGGTAGACCAGTTATTCCAGGTTGCAACAGCCATCTCCGCGTTATGCAACGACCCGCTAAACAAAACCGAACGCAGCGACAGCACATTAATTACGGCGTAACGGATGATGCACGGGTGATGCACGGGTGATGCACGGGGACGGTTCTCATGATGCAAAAGCTGTTTCAGGCTATAAATCATTGAACCTTCCAATCTAAGGAGGTAACAGTGAAAGAATGAGGCAAAAGAACCGTCCCTATGCCTTAAAGAAAGGAGGTGAACAAAGTTGGCAAAGACATTGGAGTTAATGTTCGGTACGGAGTTTGGCAAGACTGCCCGCATTGCGGTGGATAATCCGAAGGAACCGGTTGATGAGGCCGCTGTCAAAAAATCTATGGAACAGATCATTGCCGCGGATGTATTTACATCGGCCAGCGGCAGATATGTTGAAGCAAAAGGTGCAAGAGTGATCGACCGCAATGTGGTTGAATATGAAATTGTTTAATAAATAGGTATCGAATTTGAAGGGGAATCTAGTAAGTTCGAAAGGTTTTAAGGGGGAGGCCGGTTCTTTAGCGAAACCGGCCTCTTTTAACATAAAATTCAGAAAGGAGAGAATTTGCCGTGGAACAAATCATCTCATTTATCAATGAGGTTGGCTTCCCTATCGTCGTAACCCTCTATCTGCTATATCGAATAGAATCCAAGCTAGATTTAGTCGTCCAGTCGATACAGAGCCTGCCTGAGCGAATGAAGGGTTGAAAGTCATACCGCCCATAAATAATCCCAAAACGACTTAAGCCAACTACTTTTTATACGGAGCAGTTGGCTTTTGAATATAAATAAGAACCTAGTTTACAAATGGAACCCCCTCTGTCCCCCCTTCGTGGAATAACCACTTTCTCAGCCAAATGGATTGAAATGATGCACAAGAACCGTCCCCATGCATCAAATTCTTATAGTATTTGTTTGAAATTGTAAAAAACGGGTTAGTATTTGTATTTTGATGCGAAAATGTGTGGGGTTGGGGCCTTTTTTCGTTTCAAAAGTGAATTAGACGAGTTCGATGATTTATGCGATTCCCGTTATGGTAGAGATACCCGGGAATAACAATGGCAAAGCGCGCTTTCCTGAAAGGACCCACCGTGGAAAGCTTTGAACAGATTGCAGAACAATATAAACCGATGATTCATAAAATCATCCACTCCCTTCATCTTTACACAGGCAAGGATGAATTTTATCAACATGGCCTAATCGCCCTTTGGGAGGCCAGCCAGCGATTTAATCCTGAAAAGGGGGATTTCACCAACTATGCTTATTCGTTTATTAAAGGCAGCCTGCTCGTGGAGCTAAGAAAAATGGCGCAAGCCAAGGAACGATGTGTTTACCCGGAGGAGGAATTCTGGAGGAAAGCTGGTGATTTCCAAACAGACAGAACCTTGGAAAGGGAAATCCTGTTATCCTATTCCGAAACGCTTACCCCGAATCAGCAGAAATGGCTTTTGTACACCTTCTGGGATGACCTTACCGTTAAAGAAATCTCCGAACTAGAAAGAGTTACGATATCGGCAGTAAAGCAATGGCGGAAAGGAGCGCGGGAGAAAATAAAAGTGGCAATCATGGATTGATTTGATGAAACGTTACGCTTAAGCGTACCACCTAAAAAGTGCCGTTATGTTAATTTTTCTTTATAGTACTTTGAATTGGTGGTCGGCAATCTATGGCTAAAAAAGTAGTTATAAAAATCCGTAAATTGCTTGATACGTATAAAATTTCAATGAGAGAATTATCACTTCTATCTGATGTACGCCATGCAGCTTTAAGCGAAATGGCTAATCAAAAAAGAAAACGAATTGAATTTAGCCATATTGAAAAGATTGCAGAAGCACTCGATGTAAAAGATATTCGTCAGATTATTGACTTGGTAGACACCGAAGAAGAAGAATGATACTTGCCTTCCTCATTTATCAAACTACCCATATGAAGAACTAGTTAATAATTCGCCATAAAACGCTAAAATTCGACACAAAATGTTACGATTTGTTCTGTAAAATCAGAACAATTTTGTAATATTTTGTGTTATTTTTTATTTGTGATTATTTTTTAAAAATAATAAATATTCTCCAAGGTATTCTACTAACGATGACATTCTTACCCAACCAACCTCTTTGTCAGTCAGTTACTTACTAGTTTTTCCTAGCACTTTCCAAATCTATTTCTTATATTAAAGTTTTAAAATTCCAAGCTTTGCAGCCGCTTCACTCAATTGAATGCAGAAAAGGAGGTGATGAAAATGTGAAAAAGGCAAAAAAATAACCAAGAGCGGGTGTCCCGGTAAGACGATGCTCTTGGTCTCATTAGTTTTAAAAAACTAACTTATGGATAGTATATCTTTTTTCGAAAAAAACTCAACCAAACTAACGATTGAGGGGCGAGGATATTGAACATTGAAAAATTCTATATTATCAATCAGCACTTTATGAATATGGTGGGATACTTTGACCGAAATGGAAAACTTTGTTCGCTCGTACGTGAACTTGAGCGAACCATCATTATCGACAAGTCTCCATTGGAAATTCTAGCAGACAGCATTCGCTGTATCGGTTTTGATTTAAAAGGAGCTATAGCCTCTGCCAAATGGATTCTTGGTGACATCCCAATGTGTCCGATCATGGTCAATCCAATTCTCAATATGTGTGTGTTTGCCACCAAATCGGCCAATCATGATGTCGCCATGTGGTTTAATCCCGAATATATTGTCAGAACCGATGGATTTTATCTAAAAACAAAAGTCACGTTGCGGAATGGTCTCGTCATCACCGTTCCTTGCCGGCTTACATCCTTTAATTCGAAGCTGCAAAATGCCGACCAATTAAAGAAGATTACAGGGGAACTCGGCAACAATCCACTCTCGTTCGTCATCCATCCAAGGAGGGACCAATTGCTGAAGAGCCGGAAAAAGAAATCCCGTAAGAAGATAACAAAATAGAAATCTTTTGTTCAAATAACATAATTGCGGTATTTAGGACACATCTGACAAGAGTTTCACCCATGAATCCATCCATTGAAACACACGAGCTTTTCCGTTTATCTAGTGCGGGAGGACCAAGCAGGATTAACAGCTTGGCCTTTTTACTTTTTCAAGGGTCCTTCCTGACAAATATACAGGTATGGCAGTCACGTCTCCATTAAAGTAGGGCTGGTGGTGTTGTAAAACAAGGCGATATCCAAGAACATTCGATGTATTTCAACAAATTGATGCCGCCGTGCAACTCAATCAAACGTTTATGTAACCCGATTGAAAGTCTTGCCGCTAGCCGATTTTTTATTCCGCTTACACTAAAATGCTTGTCGGTCAGACAAACGTTTGAGTAAATTGAGAAGAAACGTTGTTAAATCAGCGCTTTTGCTTTCTATTCTTATGAATAATTTGGCGAATGTTGCCGGATTACGGCTAATCATTACTGACAGGTGTATTGCAACCTTGGAAATCCGATAAATTCCGTCAAAATCCGCTACTGCTTTCTCAATCAAACGTTTGGTTAAGAGCTAAAAAACTATTAATTTAATAGACTTTTATTCTCTTTTCCGGAAAAAAATTTGTCATTTAACCAAACGTTTGTTTATTATCTGCGTGAACCTTTCCCTGAATTGGATTTATAGTGATTATGGTAGCAGTATAATGTCGAATTCTTGATTCAACGTGTAAGGGGAGAGCATGTCCTTTTTCACAGCTTTTTTTACAAAATAAAATCCAAAAACAAACGTTTTGATTGAAATAATAATTCAAAGATTGTGGATAAGGGAACTGTAAACAAAAGGAAGTGTGGATAACTAACCTATCTTTTGTTGATAATGTGGGTAAACGGGGGATCCCATGAAGAGGGCCGCGATAGCGGCCATTCATGATTTCTGTTTCAGCCTGTTTCGCCTGATTTAGGGCTATTTCCGGAGTTAGGGTTATATATGAATTAATCGTTGGTTCTACTTGATAAGCACAATCTGATACGGATTGTGTAAGCAACAGGTGATATTGGTTTTTTATCACGAAGAGATTATATCGATTAATGGTGGGGAATTTTATTAAGGTTACATCTGAAGCTCCATCATTACTTACTAACAATACAATTGCTTACGTTGACAGTAGTATCAACAACATCTTGATCAAAAATAATATTTATTGGACTATTTACGTAATTGATGTCACTTACAGTTATCCCGGTATTTGCTTTATAGGGGGATGACCAAAAAGGCTGGTAATTATCACCAATAAAAACTCCACAGTTAATATATAATGCATTAATATTTATTTCGTTAAATATAATCATGCCATTTTGTTCGTCCATAATTTCTCCTATACCTGCTGAGTTTGACCGGCAAAGATAATATTATTATTAGGCATTAATGAATCGAGAGGGTCGTTATCAAAGATAATATTAAGTGGGGTTGCAACTAAATTTAACCCAAATAAGGGTCCAGTCCCAAAGCTACTTTTACTAGGAGCATTCCATCCCGCTTGTGAATTTTCACCTATAGAAACTGTTGTATTCGTATATTCTCCATTAACATTTATCTGATTAAAAATAATTGGAATTGCCATACACATTCCCCTTTCCAGTTTTACCAACTTATTTTTTAGCTTGTCATAAATAACTTTTAATGGCTTTATTTTATCATATGACCCTCAACCTATTTGGGTGAGTTACCTTAGTAAAAAAATGAAATCGTAGGAATTATGGAAACAAAAAAATCCCACAGAAATGTGACGTGTCCTTGAGCAAAATTCAAACGTTCAAAGTTATGGATGTTCACTTTTTTGACAAACAATCTAAATACATATCAAATAGGGAAAAGTTTAGTCATAAAGGAATACAATCCATATTTTATAAAGAAGGCTTTTCGGAAAAGGGTTATTCGAAAGGGGAATAACATGTCAAATGGAAAATTTTACAGGGAACCCTTTATAAAATTGGAACCGCCTAATGAAGCAAATTTATTTGAAGAGAAAGAAATTGAAGTCAGTATAATTATCCCATCATATAACAAATATCCACTTAATTTACTCACACTCTATTCCCTTGAAAATCAAAACTTTAATTTCTCCAAAATGGAAGTAATTTTTATTGATGATGCCTCAACCGATCAAACTCAAGAAATGATAAGCAACTTTCGAGCCCCCTTTCATTTTAAATATATTAGAAATAATAATAATTTAGGCAGGGCAAAGACACGAAATATTGGAGTAAAAGCTTCAAGGGGGAAAATCCTCATATTGTTGGATGCAGAAATGATTTCGGACCCGGATTTTGTAAAAGGGCACTATAAATACCATCAAAAATACAAGAAAGCTGTTTTAACTGGGGTCATGCATTCAAAAAATATTGTAACTTGTGTATTCCCTGAAACCAATATATCAAAACTTAAACAAATTTCATCAAAATGGAGTAGAAAATTTACCAAACGGTTAGGGAATTATACCGATGCTGATTCATTGCCTTATCCGCTAATAAGTAAATCGGATATTATTCATCAATCTTATAAAGAATTAACTGCAAAAACAGATTCCTGGTTTAATGAAGTAATTCAAGATTTTGGTGATGACTTAAAAGGGTTTCAATTTCCTTGGATGGCTTTTTTAACGGGTAATGTCTCGCTAAAAAAAGATTTAATCATGAAAGCGGGATTGTTTGATGAAGAATTTATAAAATATGGCTATGAGGACTGGGAATTAGGGTATCGTTTATATAAAGCAGGGGCCCAATTTATGGCTATGGAAAGTCTGGCAACCTATCATCAATTACATCCCCCCGGGGCAGATAGATGGAAAGAGGCAATAGAAAACTTTAATGTATTTATTAAAAAGCATCCTAAAGTAGAAGTATTAATATTGGGATTAGAGCTAGCACGTATTACAGATTTATTCACAATGAACGATGTTCTATTTGAATATAAAAAACTTATCAGAAGGTATCCAGAGAAATTTATTTCATTTCAGAAAAAATTTATTACCATTCTTGAAGCAATTCCATTGCTGCTATTAATTGATATTAAGCATAAAAATATCCTGGGTGCAGTTGGATTTGGATATTCAGAAAAAACGGAACTTTTAAAAGATGTTGAAAGGATACAAAGGTTGGGGGATTACAATAATTTAACTTATGTCTTGAAAAAAATTATCCATTCGTGATTGGGGGAAAAGAGATGATTTCGGTCATTACATGTACGATTAGGGACGACTTTATGGAAAATGTTTTTCGTAATTTCCTTCAGCAAAATTGGAGTCAAAAAGAACTTATTATTATTTTAAATAAGGAATCTATGGAAATAGACCAGTGGCTTAAAAAGGCAAAGAAATATCCTAATGTGAGGATTTTCCAACTCCACAACAAGGCTACACTAGGCGACAGTTTAAATTTTGGTATTCTGAAATCAAGGTATGATGTAATTGCAAAATTTGATGATGATGATTATTATGGACCTAATTATCTAACCAGTGCGATGAATGCCTTTAAAAATAAGCAAGTATCTATTGTCGGAAAAAGTTCCTATTATATCTATTTTAAAAATAAAAAGGCACTATTTTTAATACCGGGAGAAGAAAACAGTTTTACTGATACAGTTGCGGGGGCATCATTGGTTTTTAGAAAGGAAATCTTTAAAAAGATCCAATTTGAAAAGGTTAATCGTGCGGAGGATTACTTTTTTATTGATCAGGCTAAGAAAAGTGGATATCAAATTTATTCTCTGGATCATAAAGACTTTGTCGTAATTCGTCATAATACCGGGATGCATACATGGAGGATTTCTGATGAGGAATTAATGGAATGGGGAATATTTGTAGCCTACACGGATAACTTTGAAAAATTTATTTAATTCTGTTTCGGTAAATCACAAATCTAATTTTTATCTGTAACGTTGATTGATTCCTTTTAACAATGAAACTGTAAATCAAAACACCTTCTGAATAAAACTTCACAGAAGGTGTTTTTCAGGGTAAAGTAAGTTTTTTAGGTACTGGAGTGTCTAATTAAAAAAAGGAGCTTACCCCTTATTTTTTTATTAGCGGTTTGCTAACTTTTTATCGATAGATTCCATTTTTTGTTTCAATTCATCTAATTTCTTTGATATATTATCAATGGATTCCACTTTCTTTTTTATATCATCGAGATCCTTAACCTTTTTATCGATGGAATCCACCTTGTTTTTGATATCCTCAAGTTCGGAGGCCTTTTTATCAATGGAATCCACTTTCTTTTTTATTTTATCAAGTGTTGATGATATTTCGTCCGATCCCCCCCCACTATCTTGGTACGTGATGGTCAACGGATTGTAGTTTGGTACATGGGGTGGGGAATAATAAGCTATTTGAGGCATTTGATACAATTGAGACCCTCGAGGCATCCGCGGAATCTGAGACATCGGGTAAGGAAACATATTTAGGCATCTCCCTTTTCATTTTTTTAATACAGTATGCATGGGGAGAAGAAAGGTCTGGTTGCTTGCCCATGAATGAAAAATTATATGAAAAACAAAATAAATAGGTTAGTCAATCATTCGCTTTTTAACGTACTAATTTTGTATGGGTTGCTCAAAAGTAGGCTATCTTGAAAAATGTAAGATAGCATTTATATTTTCGTCACCCGTCAGTTGAAGTATCCACTTAAATTAATTCCTGCTTATTGTAAATTACCGAAACAGATTAAAGCGTTAACCCCAGGGGGTTGGTGTCCCTAAATGTTAACAAATATAGGCAATCGTGCATACATTACTATATATGTTTTGGAAGGGGGGAGAGAACCTCCTCTGATGTTCCTTATCAAAGAATCTTAATCCTTTATGTTAATGTTTCCCTTTTTAATATAATTCTTCTTTGTATTACTCATTCGGCTTGAGTATCTGGTTCGGCTTGGGTTGCTTTGAGGTGAGCTGTACCATAGGGAGTCACTTTGATTGCTCCTATCAAGTGAGCTCGATCTGATCCAATCGCTGGATTCTTGACTAGAATTAATCAATTGATCGTCGGATTTATTAATGTTTATTTGTTGAGCAAAATCCTTGTCCGTCGTGATATAGTCATATTTATCATTATCAAAGATAACATTAACACAATCTGTTGTATTGTTACCAGAAGTATTGGTATTGCTTTTCGTAAGTATATGCCAGTTTGGTGCGAAGTTTTTCCCAATACCAATTACGCCTGAATTATTCGTGGCACTGCTAATTGTAATATTGCCGAATTTTATATTAATCAATTTATTTCCCTCTCCTTCATCCTGATTTCATTTGTTAAAGTTGATCGGCTATTTAGGGTTATTTGATTTTTAGTCTGTGATATTTAGGGTAATATTTTTACTTTTTGCAGGATAATCAATGACATCCTCGTCATAGATCAAGTTCAAAGAATACGAAGCACCTTCCTCGGTTTTCAAATCAATGATTGCACTATTTCGATTGCTTTTGAAATGACTCTTCCAACCGAAAATGGAATTTTTGCCCATAAAGACAGCTCCATTGTTATTCATTGTATTAACTTGAATTTTATTAAATTGGATTTCAATCAAATAAACCACCCTTTCTATTTGTATTATCCTATGTACAATAAACACCTGTTGAAAGGGACAAGAATACAATTATACGTTTTTCCTTTTACATAAGAAAATACTGCCAAATTCAATTTGGCAGTATTTCTAACAATTAGACTAGAAGAAAAGTCTTCCCAGGTTCATAAGTCCCCCCAATGGGGATCCCCCAAACCCTTTGTTTAATAAACCAAGCATCTTAAAAGGTCCGCCTAAACCAAGCCCTGGGAAACTGTTCCCGAAATTTGGGAGGTTGTTTCCGTGTGGACTCATTAAGTTATTATCCAGAAACCCCATATTTTTGGCTAGCCCGAGAAGGTTCTCAAGGTCCATGCCATTATTCTGCATAAAGCCTGTTCTTGAACCGCCCACCGTGTTCATAAATTCCATTAGTTGGTTAAGATTACCCCAACCAGAGGCATTGGATGAATTTCCCCATGATTGGTCACTAAAATGCTGAGTATTATCAGGTAGAATAGGCTGCGATTGCCATTCATTTTTTTGATAAGGCATTGTCAATCCCCCCTGCTTATTAAAAGTTAGTACCAATATATGAAGAAATTAAGGGGGGGAAACTTGTCTCGTGCCCTTCCTTGTGCCTATAAATCGGGGCCTGGGAACTTGAGTGATGAATCCCATGCATGAAATTGGCTGCCCACATTGTATTGTGGGCAGCCAAAAAAGGCAATAAAAAATAGAATGTAATGATATTATAATGCTTGAATACTTGTTCCACCCTCTAGATCCTGGTCATTAATCATGGTATCAATAACATCAAAATCTTCGACATAGTTAAAATTGGCAGGTGTCGGTATCGCAAACCCTTTTACATAAATATTTTGGTTCATCTTAAAATGAGAACTCCAGCCAAATATTTGATTTTGGCCATTCAGGACACCGGAATTATCCGCGGCGTATTGCAAATTATTGATGTTATAAGCAATTAATATCCCCAAAATCGTACCTCCCCTATTAGGTATTTATTAAACGGTTTGCCCAATGATCCCGCCTTCAATATCCTGGTCATTAATCATGGCATCAATAAAGTCATCATCTCTTACAATATTTACATTGGCTGTTGCTGGAATTAAAAATCCTGTAAGATTTAAATTTTGATTTTGCTTAAAGTGGGAACTCCAGCCAAACCCTTGGTTTTCTCCGTTAAAAACCCCTGCGTTATCTAATGCGGTTTGAAGAAGATTCACATTATAAAAAATCGCAATCGCCATACTTTTACCATACCTTTCTTATTTTATTCATAGATTGTTTAATGGGGGACTTTGGGAAATATAGGAAAAACGTAGTCGATAATCATAGTTCAACTCTTAGAAGTTTGATTGGAACCCCCATATCATATCTTGGTCATTAATAATGGCATCCATCACATCAGGGTCATTCAGAATATTAACATTTTTAGGAGCTTGGTTATGGTTCCCACCAATGGTGCCCAGTCCTGAGTTTCCTTTTGAATGAGAACTCCATCCGAATTGACTATTTAAGCCATTAAAAACTCCTGCTCCACTTGCCGCATTCAAAATCTGTATGGTATCATAAACAATTTCAATATCAGCATCAAATGGTTTGTTACTCATGATTCACCATCTTTCCCACCAGTATGGGATATAGTATGCATCCCGTCATGGGAAAGTGAATTTTTGGCATGCCTATCCATCCAAAAGAGAGTTGAACAAGTAACAACATAAATATCCTTCACTTAATTGGGCTAGTTACATAGTATGAATTAATACTGGTGAAAGGTGTTTGAGAATCAATGAATAACAATATGCAAAATGGATACTGGCCTTTTCCTCATCCGAAAATACCATTTGAAGTGCCAGGGTATATTCCATATCCTATTTCAAATCCGTATACGATTCCAGGGGGGGCAGCCCCAGACGCCCCGCCATTCGGCCAATCTCAAACGTTTTCTTCTGCAAATGAGGGAAATGACCAAACCTCTTCTTCAGAAAGTCAAATAAAAGAAGAGGAAAAAAAGCAGGAAACGAAAAAGGGGGAGACGAAAACACCAAAAAAGGTAAATGCAATGATTTTTTTTGAAAAACTTCAGGCAGGTACAGTATCGAATTCATCAGGTATTTTTAATGGTAAAAATATTCAGTTTGGTTGGAGCTCTCACAGTAAATCAAATTCTGGCTTTGGTTCATTAGGGGGACATAATAACAAGGTAGATAAAAATACGAATGTTGTTTCTGATAACGATCAACTAGATACCCCTATTGATGATCGAGATGTAATGTGGAGTCCAATTCCGGCATCCTAAGTTAATAAAGTAGTAACTTAGTACATATCATCTTAAGTAAGGGATGAGTGACTAAGGTTTTAAGGGTCGGTGGGGGGGACTTACATGCCGGATGAGAGAGAAAAGTTGGAAAAGTTATATAATCAGGTGCAAAAATTACAATCTTTGCTTGAAAAGATGACGAAAGAGGGGCTTGTCAATTTCGTAAATATAGAGAAATTTGAATTTCATGGCCCTGTTTTGGAAGGCTTGGAATTTATCTTTGATAAAATTGATGTGAAAGAGGTAAGCGGGGCCCTGAATTTAGGTAATAATTACGGTGTTAGTGTAGATGGCAAAAAGGAAAATAAAAATGTCAAGTCATCCGGTGTAAAAATGAAAGAGAATGATACAAAGGAGCAAAAGCAACAAGAAAAACAAGAAGAGGAAAATAAAGAACAAAAAAAAACCAAACCACAACCTAGCTCCTTAGAAACCGTCGATTTTGAAAAGTATTCGGAAATTGAAAAAAAACTGGAGAAAAAACTGGAAGAAATGTTTCCGAAAAAAACTAGAAACAAAAAAGCTATTAATAGAGAAAGTGCAACTGGTGAAGAAGATTCCAATACAAACAAAGAAGAAAGAAAATCAACTGACCTTATTTACCCTAATAAACCGAACCATTCCCAAATGGATTTATCCATACAGGAAATTATTGTTGGACCAGATTCCGCACTAAAACTAAAAAAATATTCCAACCGTTCGCCACATAAGTCTGACAAGTCTAAAGATATTGTCATAGGTCCGGACTCGGAATTAAAGATAAAAATAAATGGAAAAATCATTTCAGGGAGCCCTTCAGTTGCCAATTGAATTTTATTTGTTTTTAAAAAGTTAATTTAATAGACACTTCTAATCAATCCCAATAGAGAGGATAGCTTGGAAGTGTCTCTTTGGCCAAAGGGGCGGGGCTATTTAGATTGTAAAAAAATATCCACTAAAGATTAGTGGACTTTTCACCCTGGGTTTGGATTATCATTACTTTGAATTTCGGGAATTTCAAATACACAATATTCCTCGGGACTTTTCTTTAAAATTTGAATTTCGAGAATTCCGTTTTGCGTATATAGCTTTGTTTTAGTTGGCGAAACCGGCTTTGGCAGGGCAATACGGACTAAGGCATGTTCCCGATCCTCTTCTTTTAGCAACAGTTCGTGACTATTTAATAATACACTTTTCTTTTTATTTGGATTGGTATTGGAAATGGCTATTCTAACGATTACATAGTTATGCATTTCAAAAACATTATATTTAATATCCTTTGTATTAGGATGGTGAGCCGAAGTATAAGTCCTGTCCCCTGCCTGTTGCGGCTGAAAGGGCGAACCCATTGGATTAGGTTGAGGACCTGCATTTGGTTGCATTCCGTTTAAATCCTTTGGCATGGCATTTTTTATTTGGCCGGAAATAAATTCTGCAAATGAATCTGCATTAAATGGATTGGGCATTCCTTGATTACCAAAATTATTTTTGAAGAATTCTTCTAACATGTTATCCATCTAGTTACTCTCTCCTTGTAAATAAATTGAACCAATTTATTGTCTGTCTGTTATTCTAAGGTATTTTATTCACGAAGGCACTATGGGTGCCTATCCACAATGAAGTGATTGGGATTTCACCCAAGATTTCCGTCATTGGAAAATACGTGGCTAATGGAGGGAAAGAAAAAATGCTGACTGACAAAGTCAAGTGAATAAAAAGCAGAATAAGAGAATAATTTATTATCAGTTTGGCTTTCATGGATCATTTACCCAATGGGGAAAAATAGATTAACTGCCATTGACGCAGGGAAATAGTCATTTAAATAGGGGCCAATCTTCTTTTCCCTCCAATTGGTTGTAAAGTACGACCAATCTGTTTAAAAGTGAGCCTTATTAAGCCAGCAAGGAGGAACGATTATGAACTTAACAGAGCGCGAGAAGGATTTGTTGCTTCTTGTGGTGGCTGCGAAACTGGCCAAGGAACGAAAGGAAAGCGGGGTGAAACTGAATTACCCCGAAGCGGTGGCTCTGATTACCTTTGAAATCTTGGAGGCGGCAAGAAGGGGAAAGATGACAGTTGCTGACCTAAAGGAATATGGAAAAAAAATTTTGACAGAAGATGATGTAATGGAAGGGGTTTCCCACATGATCGATATCATCAATATTGAGGCTACCTTCCCGGATGGAACAAAATTGGTCGTGGTTGTTGACCCTATTAAACCTCCCGGAAAAGGGCAAAAAGGGGTTCTGTCAAAATGGGTACATCCTGAGCAGGAGCAACAATCCTCACAGCAGCAATCATCGGAATAGAACCGGAAATATTTCCCATTCGACTTTATAGCAAGCAATCCAAACCGTCAATCGATTGTCAACTTTACCAAAAGGGGGGGATACTGATGAAACCCGGAGAACATTTTTTACGTGATGACCCGATTATCATCAATCAAGGCAGGCATACAAGGAAATTGAAAGTGACGAATCGCGGGGACCGCCCGATTTTCGTTAGTTCCCACTTTCATTTTTATGAGACCAATCCGGAGCTGGATTTTAACCGGGATTTGACAAAAGGGATGCGTTTGAATATTCCCGCAGGAGATATTATACAATTTCCGCCAGGTGAAACAAAGGAAATTGAACTTGTTGAAATTGGTGGAAAAAAAGTAGCCTTTGGGTTTCGAAATTATGTAAATGGTCCTGTACCTCCTGTCAATACCCCCGATGTTAGCAAACAAACGATTTCACGTAAAAAATATGCAAAGAAGGTTGGACCGACAAAAGGGGATAAAATTCGTCTTGCTGATACAGACCTCATTGTGGAGATTGAGGAAGACTTTTCTGTATATGGTGAGGAATTGCGTTATGGGTGGTTAAAGACTGCACGAAGCGGCATGGGAATGTCTCCCTATATACCAAGGGATGGAGCAGAAGGTGCTATTGACCTATTAATCTGTAATGCGGTGATTATTGACCATTGGGGGATTGTTAAGGCGGATATTGGGATAAAGGATGGACGGATTTGCGGGATTGGGAAATCGGGAAATCCTGATTATATGGACGGTGTCAATCCTAATTTAATTGTAGGGGCTACTACAGAGGTGATTGATGCAAAAGGGGCATTTGTGACTGCTGGGGGATTAGATGTTCATGTTCACGAGGTTTGTCCACAGTTAGTGACAACGGCAATAGAGGCGGGTATTACTACCATGTTTGGGGGCGGGACAGGTCCGACTACAGGGACAATTGGAACCACTTGTACACCAGGAGCTTGGAATATTTATAGAATGCTTGAAGCGGCTGAAGCGTTTCCTATGAATATTGGCTATACCGGCAGAGGTAACGCTTCAGCTCCAGAACCGCTTGAGGAACAGCTGTTAAATGGAGCGGCAGGGTTTAAAATTCATGAGGATTGGGCTTCCACCCCTTCTGTTATCGATGAATGCCTTAGTATCGCGGACAAATATGATGTTCAGGTTACGATTCATACTGACACAAGCAATGAATCTGGTACAGTCGAGACCACTACCATGTATGGAATAAAGGGCAGGGCCATTCATATGTATCATATTGAAGGGGGCGGTGGTGGACATACACCTGACATCATGTCCATGGCAGGTGAGCCAAACGCACTTCCCTCCTCAACAACTCCTACCCGGCCATTCACAATAAATACAGCAGATGCCAATGTTCAAATGATATTTCAGGTTCATGGGTTAAGTAGAGAGGATCCTACCGACATAGCAATGGCACAGGGCAGGATACGGCCCCAAACACAGGCCGCGGAGGGAATCTTACACGATATGGGGATTATTAGTATGATGAGCTCAGATTCAATGGCAATGGGACATATTGGGGAGACCATCATTCGAACATGGCAAACGGCGGATTTGATGAAAAAACTAAGAGGCAGGCTAAAAGAGGAGCAGGGGGACAATGACAACTTCAGGGTTAAGCGATATATCTCCAAATATACGATTAATCCGGCGATTACACAGGGGATATCGGACTTGGTTGGTTCAATAGCTATTGGGAAATTAGCAGACCTTGTCATCTGGAAGCATGCATTTTTCGGGGTGAAACCAGAGTATGTGATTAAAGGAGGGTTTGTAATCTGTTACCCAATAGGTATTGGCAACGGTTCTGTTGCTACTGCACAACCTCAAATGTATAAACCAATGTGGGGGGCATTTGGCAAGGCGCCATTTAGTATTAGCTACACATTTATGTCCAAAGCGTCCATTGAGCGGGGCATTCATAAAAAGTTGGGTCTTCAGAAGCCGGTTTTTGCGGTCCGGAATACACGTAATATAGGCAAAAAGGATATGATCCTAAATAATGCGGCTCCTGTTATAACCATTAATCCTGATACCTTCGAGGTGTATGTGGACGGCGTTCTGATGGAACATCCTCCAGCTAAAGAAGTACCGATGGGTCAGCGTTACTTTCTCTTTTAGGGGGACTAAAGTGAATAATGAAATGTATTTATTGCAGCTCATTGACTCCGCATTTCCGACAGGGGCATTTGCTCATTCATTCGGTCTAGAAACAGCATTTAAGGAAGGAAAGGTCAAAGAACCCGAGGACTTATATGCGTGGATGCAATCCTTTATTATAGGCAGTCTAGTTCCAATGGAGGGTAATGCCGTTTTTATCACCTACACTGAGATAAGCAAATGGCTAATGGAAAACGAGGAGCTTGATCCCGTTTTGTTAAAAATCAAACGTTTGGATCAGAAATTAACATTAAGTAAACTACCGATGGAGACCCGTGAAGCAGGAATAAAAATTGGAAAACGGTATTTACAAATTGTCAATACTTTGTATCCAGAATCGGGGCTCCAAAACTACGCCAATTTAGTGGCTAAACAGATGTGTTATGGGAATTCCGCCATTGTACACGGATGGATTACGGCCCATCTTTCCGTTCCGCTCGAAGTAGCCATCTTTACGTATCTTTATTCTAATTCGAATAGTTTATTGCAAAGTGCTTTAAGGTTGATTTCAATCGGCCAAACTGAGATACAAAAAATATTAAAAAGATTATACCCCCTTTTAGCAAATGAAACAAAAGGTATCCTGTTAAAAAAACCGATGATTAAAGATTTCTATAACGTATCTGTCATTCAGGAGATTGAATCAATGCGGCATGAAACCTTGTATTCAAGGCTCTTCATGTCCTAAGATGGAGGAGATTCCAAATGTGCCAAACACATAACCATGAAGACGGTTCCCCAAAAAAACATCACCATAATTTCAATTGGAATTATCAAGGATTCCAGGAAGATAGGCCTATGAGAATCGGGGTTGGCGGTCCGGTTGGTTCCGGAAAAACAGCCCTTGTCACCGCCCTATCTAGAAATCTTTCGGAAAATTATCAAATCGGTGTTATAACGAATGATATATATACTAAGGAAGATGCAGAGGCTGTTATGCGGGCCGGGGTTTTGCCTGACAACCACATTATTGGTGTAGAAACGGGAGGGTGTCCCCACACGGCCATTCGTGAAGATATTTCCATGAATTTTGAGGCTGTAGAGGAATTATCAAGAAGAATCGATGGTTTGGATATGATTTTTATTGAAAGTGGAGGAGATAACCTTGCTGCTGCCTTTAGTCCTGAATTGGCAGATGTATTCCTTTATATCATTGACGTTGCCCAAGGTGAGGATATTCCCAGAAAGGGCGGACCCGGAATTACACAGTCCGATCTGCTGATTATCAATAAAACAGATTTAGCAAAGCATGTCGGCGTGAGTCTGGATAAAATGAAAACAGATTCAGAAAAACAACGTATAGGTAAGCCGACCATCTTTTCTGTTGTAACACAAGATATTGGAACCGGCCAAATAGCGAATTGGCTTGAAAGGGAATATCGGGGGAGAAAAGGGGAGTAAATTTGAAAGTATCTGGGAAATGGAGGGGGATTATAGGAACAACGGATGACCATAAAAGTTATTTAGTGGATTCTTTTCACAGATTTCCTTTGTCACTCAACCCTATTACAGGGGATGATGGTGAAATTATCATTTATTTAACATCGGCTTCGCCTGGGTTATTTAACGGTGACGATCAGGAAATTACCTGTCAATTGACAGAAGAATCCCATTTGGTATTAACAGATCCATCAGCCACAGAACTGCATCCTTCAACAATAAATGAGGAAAGCCGGCAAATTGTCACCTTTGTTTTGGAAATGGATGCAAAATTAGAGTATATGCCACAGCCGATCATTCCCTTTGAAGGAGCAAATTATAAGGGTAATTCATCGATTCACATGAAGGACGGGGCTCAAGCAATATTGGGAGAATTGATTTCCGCTGGAAGGATTGGCCGAGGAGAAATATATAAATATCTATCCCTATACTCCGGATTTGATGTTTATTGGAATGACCAAATAATTGCCTGCGATGCCATCCAATTAAATCCTCAGGATAATCTAACCCAAAAAGGATTTTTGGGCGAATACACTCATTTTGGGACGCTTTGGATTCTTTCAGAAAAGATTAACAATGATCATGTTTCCTATGTAAACAATCATATTTTGAGTAATTTGAATGATTCAAATCAATATGGGGGAGTAAGTTTACTAAATAAAAATGGGCTTGTTGTCCGTCTTTTAGGCCATTCGGCAGAGGACCTGCAAAAGGTTATGAAAGCGTGCTGGGATTATTTTCGTATGGAGCTCTATCACTATGACCCTTTGGACATTCCATGGTATTAACAGCATTTTCATCATAAAAAGGCTATTTTTTACCACAGTAAATTGGTACTGTGGTTTTTTCTTATGGAGAGAGGGTGATTTGAGCTAAATAGAATAATCTTAAGGAAGATTGGCAAAGCACATGCAAAGACTGACTGTTCATTGATTTCAGGAAACACTCTTTGGTAATTCCCTCATATCATAATGTGTAGTTACCTAAAAAAAGAAAACACAATATTCCATAATTGGGGATAAAATGAAAGGGTGTTAATACGTGTGGTACATTCAAGGAAATCCATATTTTTATAGTCCATATACTTCTTATCAGTCCTTTTACCCACTAAAGCAACTCAACGGACAAGGATACAGACACTATATCCCATCAAGTTACAATTATTATAGAATGATGCCAAACACAAATGAAGGATTAAAACCACCTTCATTCACGTCGCAAACCGCGGACAGCGGGTATCAAAGCCTAACACCTTCCAAACAAAGGGATAGACAATTCTATCAAGTTCAACCCCTAATTTATACAGGCCCTAATATCAATTATCCAGACACTCCCCCGGAATCGCCCATTATTCAAGGAACCCATATTCATGAATTTGTTGGAACAACTGGAGAGCAAAGCGGGCATACGCATATATTTGCCGGAACAACTGAACCTGGACCAAATGGTGTACAGCATACACATAAGTATATAGCCGTAACAAGATATATAAATGGTCATAGGCATGAGTTACGAGGTGAAACGGGACCTGCCATTCCACTTCCCGGTGGGGGTCATGTCCACAAATTAAAAGGAATCACAATCGGTTACCCGAATCACCAACATCATTACTCCGATCAAACAGAAAAATCAATGGGGTAAGGAAATGACTATGGATGCGTTCCTAAAAGGGGGAACGCTGTTTATTTTTAGAATGATTGACATTGTCAATGAATATACTAAAAAGAACATAAGCAATTGAAGTACCTCTGAAGTTCAACATTTTTCAAAAATGGGGGTCTTATATGAAAATAGTATTAAAACAATTAAATATTGGAAATGTAAAACAGTCTTCAGGTGTTTTTTCTGGTGATAACCTGCAAATAGATTGGAAATGTCATAAGAAAGTAAACGAAGGATTTGGTACAATGATGGGACATCATAACCAATCATCCAATAGCCAGCATTTGGTTCAAAAAACTGATTATCCTGGAAAAACAAAAAAAGAAGAAAAGGAAGAACAGGGAGAAACGGAAGAAAAGGAAGAAAGTTAATAGGAGGTCAACCCAATGGTAAATAATGAGTCTCCTAATTTTTTTATCAAAACCTTTACGATTGGAACGGTTGAGGGGGCCTCCTGTGTAAATATTGGTAATAATCGGCCGACAGGGTTTACCAATTTCAAAAAACATAATCAAGGATTCGGGTCAGTTAGCGGCAGTAACAATACCATAGATGGCATCAAAACACTGTTAAACGATAAATCGTTATTTGATTTATTTAATGACTCGGGTACGGAAGATGAAATCTGGGTAAATGAGATAAAAGAGATTGTTCTCAGCAAAATCATCAATTATTTTGAAGATGTTGAAGTCGAGGAAGAGGATGAGATGTTAGAAATTCTTAATGCTGATCGAATAAAAACAACCTTTGAGCATGAAGAAGCAGAGTATTATGAAGTTGAGGAAGAGGATGAAGATGAAGATGTGGACGAAGATGAGGACGAAGATGGCGACGAAGATGACGATGACAACGATGATGATCTGATGATAAAAGACATAAACGATCTGAATAATTTAGCTTCAAAAATTATAAATCAAATCGTCCCAAATATTCATCAGGGAACAGCCCAATTGTGGAATCATCCTTTTCAAAATCCAGCGGGAAATCAGAGCCACGGAAATCAAATGAATCAGGAGCCTAATGTAAATAAGGAACAAGAATAATTATAAAAGAGGTCTTTAGTCTTCAGATACGCAACATTAAGTTGGGATGGAGCTGGAACAGACCCCTATAATCAGGACAGCAAAAGCGAGCAAATATTGGCTCGCTGTTTGTTTTTTCTGGCTTAAAGACAGAACAGAGTGCAGACAAAACCTTTCTGTAAACAATCAAACCTGCTGGGTTGTTATACCATTCATAATATCCTGGTCCCCAATAGGTGTATCTAAAAAATCATTATCATTGATATTCGTAACCCATGGGATATAGTTGTGAAATCCGAAAACTTGGCCTCCCATGTTGTATTTTCGATGTGTACCCCAACCGAATTGGCTGTTTTCACCGATAAAGACCCCAGCCCCAGTGTTGATATTGGTAATATTTATAGAATTAAATGTTATTGTAACAGCCATGGTACCCTCCAATAGTGAAAAAATATCTGGGGAAATATTACCATTTCCTGTGGGCATAGTTTGCTTGATTTATCAAACTTTCAAGTTATATAGATTGAATTGACTGCCCGTTCATTAGGTCCTGATCCCCTATAGGTACATCAATCAAAACATTGTTGTTTAGGAGAGTCACCCATGAAGCATTATTGATAAAACCAAAAACCTGCCCTCCCATCATATATTTTCGATGGGTACCCCAACCGAATTGATTGTTTTGGCCTAAAAAAACTCCGGCTGCAGTAGCAATATTTGTCACGTTAACAGCCCCAAGATTCGTAATAACCGCCATATACTCCTCCATCACCTATCCTAATTTTGGACCTAACAAATTATTATACTACCTGTGTGGTGACCCCAGCCATAATATCCTGATCCCCAATAGGCGTATCAATTATTGAATTATCGATGATAATGTTTCCCCATGGTGATACGTTACCCCACCCAAGAACCTGTCCTCCCATAATGTACTTCCTATGCGAGCTCCATCCAAATTGGTTGTTTTCACCAAGGAAGACACCTGAATCCGTTGCGGCATTTGTAATATTCAGCATCCCTAAATTATTTAATATTGTCATAAGGTAACCCCTTAAAATTAGACTTAATTTAGATTATTCTACTATAGGCGTTAAAGTGCCATTTTATAAAGGATTATTTGAAAATAACAAAGTGGAATGAATGTATGGTAAAGATCTCGGCAGAAGAAATACTTCGTGTTGATAAATTTCCTACAGATAGTTAATCAATTAATTTTCCAATTCAAGGGAACAATATTCTTAATTTATTTTTATGGAGGTTTTTTATGAAAAGTAATCATGAATATATTAAGCTGACTACATCCGAAATTGGGACCCTTTGGTCCACGTATATCGAAAACACAGCCTTAAGATGTTTTTACAAACATTTCCTTCAGCATCTTCATGATCCTGATATAAAATCGATTATTGAAGAGGTTTTAACTTTAGTTGAAAAAATTATCACGAAAGTTAAAACCATTTTTGAAGAAGAAAATATACCGATACCTCAAGGTTTTTCGGATAAAGATGTTGATTTGTCAGCTCCTCCGCTATATACGGACCCATTTGCGTTGAGTTTTCTTTTTCGTGGCGGACAAGTCATTGTTCCCTATTACGCTACTGTCCTGACGAAAGTGAGCCGCAGCGATATTTATCAATTTTACTCCAAGTGTTTATACCATGAAACTGAAATACACAAAAAAGCACTGGATCTAATGACTTTAAAGGGATTTTACGATCGACCACCAAAAATGGAATATCCAACAAGTGTCGAGTTTGTTCAACACAATCCGTCATTAATTAATACTTGGTTCGGCGATAAAAGACCCTTAAATACATTAGAAATTGGGGAACTTTTTGCAGGGATTGAAAGAAATGCGATTGGGTTGATCCTTTTGATGGGACTCATTCAGGTAACAAAAGATAAGGAAATAAAGGAATATTTATTAAAGGGAAAGAAACTTTGTGAAAAACAAATAGAATCACTCGACAAATTATTGAAAGAAAATGAAGATTTTGGCGGGTTTCCAACTACGATTGAGGTAACAAATTCAATCATTTCTCCGTTTTCTGAGCGATTAATCATGTTCTTTATCGGTTCTTCTAACCAAGTGGGTGTTTCAACTCTTGGGTACGCATTATCAATCACAATGAGAAAGGATTTAGGAGCCCTGTGGTCCTTTTTTATAGCGGATGTAATGAAGTATGGAGGGGAAGGACTTAAAATATTGGTCAACCGAGGATGGATGGAGAGTCCCCCGCATCCCGTTGGCAGAAAAAAATTTTATAAATCGTAGGGATACTATCTCTTGCCGTCCATTACCTGGAAATGAGATTCAAAAAATACTAACTAAAAAACAAATGTTATTATACAGTTAACAAAAATAAAAGGCGCGATTTCAAAATTACGCCTTTTATTTTTGAAAGAACTTTAGGAAGCATGTTAAGAGAAAAAGTTACTCCTAGTTCAATAATTTATAGAATTACTTTTGAATCCTTACCCGTCTTGGCAACCTTCATCGCTTCTTTAATATACTCCGCAGATTGATGCAGCCAGTCCATTTCTTGAGCATCAAGTGCAATTTCTAATTGCTGCTCTATTCCATTTCGACCAACGATGCATGGCATACTTAAGGCTACATCCCCGTCGTAGCCATATTGTCCGTGTAAGGTAGTGCACACAGGATAAACACTGCGCTCATCTAGCAAAACTGCTTTTGCCAATGTTACAGCAGCCTGGGCAACACCGGCATTGGTCCAGCCTTTACCATTTAAAACATCAAAAGCTGCCTTTACCACCTGCTGCTTAACTCGCTCCCGGCTTAATGGCTCTTTTCCTTGAAAAACTTGGTCTAATTCTTTTTCACCAAAGCCTTGCACGTTTAAGCGGCTTAATACCGGAAAAGCGGTATGGCCGTGTTCGCCCATCATATAACCAGTTACGCTTTTTGGATCGATGTCATAATTGTCGGCAATGATTTTACGAAGGCGGGCAGAATCAAGCATCGTGCCGGTTCCAAATACCCGTCCCTTCGGATAGCCGAATTCATTTTCTGCAATGTAGACCATGGTATCTAACGGATTTGTTATCAAAATAATGATGGCGTCTTTTGTATATTTCGTGATTCCCGTCATGACTTCACGAATGACCTCTGCATTTACAGCTGCCAATTGGGCTCTGTCCGGCATCTTATCATCTTCGCTTTTCAGCATGCTCGGGCCGGCCGCGCAGATAATCACATCCGCATCCCCACATTCGGAATAATCTCCGGCACGAACTGTTGTGTTCGACATATAGGTAAGAGCCGTTGCGTGTGCTTGGTCAAGGGCTTCGCCAAAAGCAACATCCTTATCGCTATCAATGACTGCAATCTCCGCAAATAATCCTAACTTCATGGCGTCTGCGAGAACATAAGAGCCGACATGGCCCACACCTACTACAACTAACTTATTTCTTTTCATTGGTTAACCTCCTAAACAATCAATGTAATTATTTTATCACAATAGGGAAAATAGTTTTTATTTTTTGTTAATTTACTAACTTCTGCCTCATTTCGCTCAATATATATCTTTGTTTGTAAATTTCTTTTAAAAATAAAATGAAAAAAACCAAGAAAATAGGACTATGAAAAATTAGGATAATTTCCCGTTGATTAAAGAAATAACCCCATTTATTGAGGAACATCCATCCATTTATCAGCTGAAAGTCTAATTGTTATATGGTGGGGATCCTTGTTGGAATATCCAACTATTTACATATCTTTAAACTCCATTAACAAATACCAAATATAATCAAATTTGTGGTTCAGAATTTTAATCCTGAGAGGAGAAAAATCATGACAAATGAGAGAGCATTGGATGAACTAGTAAGGAAGTTTACCGAAGATAGTATGAAGAAAAATATTGACCGCCGTAGTTTCCTTCAAGGAGCCGGCAAGATAGCAGGGGTGTCCCTGGGACTGGCCATTGCTAATTCATTGGGCGGATTTAAGGTAGAAGCTGCTCCAAATTTCAGTGTCTATCCATTTACCCTTGGTGTTGCTTCTGGCGATCCCCTGTCAGACAGCGTCGTTTTGTGGACAAGACTAGCTCCGGATCCATTGAATGGCGGAGGAATGCCGTCTCATGTCGTTCCGGTCAATTGGGAGCTTGCTACTGATGAAAACTTCCGCAACGTCATTGGGCGGGGAACAGAACATGCTTCACCTAGTCTCGGACACTCTGTTCACGTAGAAGTGAGCGGCCTAAAGGCCAATACGGTTTATTATTACCGTTTCAAGTGTGGAAATGAACTAAGCCCTGTTGGAAAAACAAAGACACTTCCTGCAGCAGGTGCCAGTGTAGCAAGCATGACATTCGCATTCGCTTCCTGCCAGCAGTTTGAACACGGCTATTATACGGCCTACAAGCATTTGGCCAAAGAGGACTTAGATCTTGTGTTCCATCTCGGGGATTACATATATGAATACGGCACAAATGAATATCTTTCGCCTACGGGTAATGTCCGTGCCCATCAAGGTGACGAAATAATCACCCTTGAAGACTACCGCAACCGCTATGCCCAGTATCGTTCCGATGAACACCTCAGAGCAGCGCATGCTGCATTCCCTTGGGTGGTGACATGGGATGACCATGAAGTGGAAAACAATTACGCAAATATTACTCCTGAAAAAGGACAGTCTGTTGAAGCATTTATCAAGCGTCGTGCCGCTGCTTATCAGGCTTATTACGAGCATATGCCGCTTCGCAGGTCGCAGTTGCCTCAAGAAGGCGGCATGCAATTATACCGGGATTTCTCTTATGGTGATTTGGCAAACTTCTTTGTCCTTGATACACGCCAGTACCGTGATGACCAGGCGAATGGCGATGGATCGAAAGCTCATACACCTGAATCCTTAGATCCAAAACGGACTCTTCTTGGTGCTCAACAGGAACAATGGCTGTTTGACAATCTAGGAAACTCGAAATCTCATTGGAACGTTCTTGCACAGCAGATTTTCTTTGCACAGCGTAAATCTGCAAGTACTCCGCCGAAATTCAGCATGGATTCATGGGACGGCTATCCGGCCCAACGCCAGCGTGTGACAGATTTTATTGCCGTCAAGAACATGGATAACGTAATTGTTCTTACAGGAGACGTTCATGCAAGCTGGGCTAGCAACCTGACTACTGATTATAACAATCCTGATGCTCCAATTTTTGGCGCCGAGTTTGTCGGGACTTCGATTACTTCCGGTGGAAACGGCTCCGATTTGCGTGCTGACACGGCGAAAACTTTAGCGGACAACCCGCACATCAAATTCTTTAATAATTACCGCGGTTACGTTCGCTGCCAGGTCACTCCAGAACAATGGCGCGCCGATTATCGTGTCGTTCCATTCGTGACCGAGCCGGGAGCAGATATTTTAACAAGAGCATCATTTGTTTATGAGAAAGACGAGAACGGGCTTAAGGAAATAGCAACCACTACGGTGCCTATGGGTGTCCAAATGTCTGCAGAAGTGGAAGAAGACCGCCACCGTGCCCACGCCCGTGCGCATGAAATTCAATTGGAGAAAAAGCGCAAAAAAGAAGCCGTTCCTAATTAAATCAAACAGAAAAATGGATGAATGGCACATAGTTATTTGCAACAAACTGGTGGCTGCCAATTACGTAAAAAGGAGATGATCCAAAATGCTGTCAAATATCGGTATTCCAGGATTAATTTTAGTGCTTGTCATCGCTCTGATCATATTCGGGCCATCCAAGCTGCCGGAAATCGGCCGGGCATTTGGTCGGACATTAACTGAATTTAAAAGTGCTGCAAAGGATTTAGTATCTGATGACAACAAAGAGGAAGCGAAAAAACCCGCGCTTTCCGCTGTGAAAAAAGAAAACTAATGGAAAGAGAGCAGGCGAGGCTACACGTCCGCTCTCTTTCTGTGTAAAAAATAGGAGGGTTCAAAGGATGGAAAACAAAGAGCTGCATCTGGGAGATCATTTAGAGGAACTTCGGCGGCGGCTGATTATCACGTTGCTAACATTTATTGCTTTTCTCATCACCAGTTTTATTTTTGCGCAGGATATATATAAATGGCTTGTAAAAAATCTCGATGGAAAACTGGCAGTCCTTGGTCCAAGTGACATCCTTTGGGTTTACATGATGATTGCGGCCGTATTTGCAATTGCGGCAGCCATTCCGGTTGCAGCCTACCAGATTTGGCGCTTTGTGGCACCCGCACTGCATCGTGAAGAAAGGTTAGTAACCTTAAGGTTCATACCTGGGCTATTCCTGCTGTTTATAGCGGGGATCTCATTCGGGTATTTTGTACTGTTTCCAATCGTTCTCGGATTTTTAACCAAACTGTCAGCTGGACAATTTGAAACGATGTTCACCGCGGAAAAATATTTCAGGTTCATGATCAACCTTACACTTCCGTTTGGATTTCTGTTTGAAATGCCGCTTATTGTCATGTTTTTAACGAGACTAGGGATTCTCAATCCGGTTAGGCTGGCCAAGGCGAGGAAACTATCCTATTTTGGACTGATTGTCGTATCCGTTCTTATCACTCCACCAGATTTCCTCTCGGATGTTCTGGTGATTGTGCCATTGCTTGTCCTATATGAGGTGAGTGTATCCCTCTCTAGAATTGTCTACAGAAAAAAATTGCAGCTTGAGGAGGTTCTAGAGAACCACGGCGTGGCAGAAAGCGGACGGTCATATTCATAATTCCCTATTAGCTAAGAAAAAAGGTGGCGGGAGAACTCCCGCAACCTTTTTTTGAATAAATCCTCTATCAATTACTCCTCAACTTCTCCGCAATACTGGCTGATTAGCTTTACAGCCCGGGTCTGGCTGATATTTAAATCCTTTGCTACTTTTCTCGAACTCTTATATTTTTTATACGACTGGGCAATTAACGTTTTCTTTACATGCTCAATGGCATCGTCAAGTTTTGCGGGAAGGCTGTACTGAGTTTGCGGCTGGATGTTTTGCGAAATGAGCTCAGGCAGGTCATCCCTCTGGATGGTAGAGTCGCTGGTGACAACGAGCCTTTCCATTACATTTTCAAGCTGGCGGATGTTTCCCGGCCATGAGTATCCATAAAAGATATCCATGCAATCTTGAGAGATAATTTTATTCATCTCATATTTTTTATTAAATTTATATAAAAAATTATAGGTCAGGGGAATAATGTCTTCTCTGCGCTCCCTTAGCGGTGGAAGGTGAATATCGATGATATTTAAACGGTAAAATAAATCCTCGCGAAAATGTTTCTTCCCCACCATTTCAACTAAATCTCGGTTTGTAGCTGCGATGATCCGGACATCCACTTTTTTCATTTCGTAACCGCCAATCGGCAGATATTGTTTTTCCTGGATAACCTGCAATAATTTTGCTTGCAGCGACAAAGGAAGCTCACCAATTTCGTCCAGAAACAATGTCCCTTGATCTGCTATCTCCAGTAATCCCTTTTTACCATGCTTGCTTGCACCGGTAAATGCTCCTTCAGCATAACCGAAAAGCTCTGATTCGAGCAGGTCTTCAGGCAGGGCTGCACAGTTAAGCTTCAGAAATGTTTTGTTTTTCCGCTTGCTTATATCATGAATGTACTGAGCCAGTACGCCTTTTCCTGTTCCGGATTCACCCTGAATTAATATGGTTGAATCTACCTTCGCAATTTTTTCACAGACCTTCAGAATGTCCTTCATCTTTTGACAATTCGTGATTGGAGTGGAGTGTGGAGATTCTGCTGGATGATTTTCTCTTTCTTTTTTAATCTGCTTAAACGTTTGCATCTCTTGTGAGGTCGTGACAATTAGTTCGATTTCATTTTCCTCGTTTAATATCGGAACTGCCGTCGTTAATAGCTCAGCCCCAATATAGGTGGATTGCCTGATCGTAACTGGCTTTTTTTCCTTAAAAACCAAAGGTATAATCGAGGGCTTCCAATACCCCATTTCAAGTAATTCCGCATTTTGTTTTCCGACCACATCCTCTGGCTTTAAACCGTAATGCTTTTCGCAAACACTATTAACAAAAATAATCCTTTGATCCCGGTCAATAACAAATATCTCATCAGAGGAATGGTCTAAGATCTTTCTTAATGTTTCACCTGTTATTTCAGGTATGTGGATATTTTCTAACATAGGAGGACAGCTCCTTCGTCGGCTTGAGTTTATTATAATTCAATTGAGTTGAAAATAACTCGGTTCAAAGTTAAAAAGTGAATGAAAATTGACACTTTTCCTAATTATTACGCGCTTTTAATAATTGGCACGATACTTGCAATAAGAAAAGATAAGTGATTTAAATCACACTAATACAATTTAACAAAATATTCGTTCCTTTGTAAACGGTTTATTATGTATTCCCCGTTTATTAGGAACAAGTAAGATGAATTGTTTCTGACTCAATCTAGTAATCTAGAAGATTTATAGCAATTTATCTTGTTAATAAAAAATCTTAAGAATAAAAGGAGAGATTTAGTATGGCAACTTATAATCCAGTCGTTAACAAATCCAACAAAGTTTATGAAAGATCATTAACTTATGATTTATACACAGATCCAAAGGTGTATCAGCAGGAAATGAATGATGTGTTTGCTAAGTCATGGCAGTTAGTCGGTCATGTAAGCCAAGTTGAGAAAGTCGGCCAGTTCTTTACCTGTGAAGTTGCAGGCGAGCCAATTCTTGTTACCCGCGGCAAAGACGAAGTGATTCGTGCATTCTACAATGTCTGCCCGCACCGTGCAACAAAACTTGAAAAAGAAGACGCTGGAACGAAGAAAATTTTTGCCTGCGGCTACCACGGCTGGACATTCCATTTAGATGGACAGTTGAATAAGGCACCAAACTTCACTGGCGAGGATGCCCATTGTGTCAGCGACCGCTGCTTACGATCTGTAAGAATGGAAATTGGAGAGGGACTCATTTTCGTTAATCTTGATGATCATGCTGCACCTTTAGCTGAAGTGTACGGCGATTTCTTCGATCGTCTAGCAAAGTTCCCATTCTTAGGCGAACTTAAGAGAATTAACCAAAAAACGCGTGTGATTAAAGCAAACTGGAAAGCGTTTATCGACAATTATTTAGAGTGTGACCACTGCCATGTTGCACACCCTAGCTTTGTAGCAACTCTTGACATGAAAAACTATCAAATTGTTACTTGCCAAAACTATTCCGTTCAAGCATCAGTGGTTAAACCGGATAAAACAATGGGGACAACTGACTTAAATGAAGCAGAATTCCAAGGCGGGGAGTTCTACTGGTTATGGCCAAACCTAATGGTAACGATCTATCCAGGACCTGCCAATATGGCAACCATTCAAATGGTTCCGATTGACCACGAAACAACTTTAGGAGTATACACTTACTACTTCAGGGATGAGAATTTATCCCAAGAAGAACAGGACCTTGTCACATTTGCCGAGCAAGTAAGACAAGAAGATGTGGAGTTAGTAGAGTTGGAGCAGATTGGATTCCGTTCCCGTGCCTTTAACCAAGGAGTTTATTCTTCCTCCGAAAAGGCAATTGTACAATTCCACGACATGGTGTTGGAGGCGTTAGGACGATGAGTAAGGTGACAGCAGCTGAGAAAAAGCATTTGTTTATTAATGGAGCAGATGTAGAGGCGGCAGAATATGCCCCTCTTTACTCCCCATATTCTGGAGAACTGATTGCTGAGATTGCGATGGCAGATGAAAAACTGACAAAGGACGCCATAAAATCAGCTCAAGCTGGATTTCAGGTAATTTCCAAAATGCCGTCCTATCAGCGGGCAGCTATTTTGGAAAATGTCGTAAAACTCTTGGAAGAAAGGTTAGACCAAGCGGCGGAAGTTATTTCAAGAGAGTCAGCTAAGCCGATTTCTTTTGCGAGAGGAGAGGTTTCAAGAACAATTGAAACCTATAAATTTGCAGCGGAAGAGGCAAAAAGAATTCACGGGGAAACCCTTCCTTTTGACGCTTCTCCTGGCGGCGTAGGAAGAATCGGGTATACGGTCCGCAAGCCGATTGGAGTTATTGGTGCAATTACGCCGTTCAACTTCCCAATGAATCTAGTAGCCCATAAGGTTGGTCCGGCGATTGCATCAGGTAATTCCATTGTGTTAAAACCGGCTTCGCAAACACCATTATCCGCTCTTTACATTGCAGAGCTTTTCAAAGAGGCAGGCCTTCCGGACGGTGTATTAAATGTGGTAACAGGTTCTGGTTCGGTTGTAGGGGAAGCGATCATCCGCGATGACAGAGTTGCGATGATTACATTTACCGGCAGCCCGGCAGTTGGAATTGCGATTCGCAATAAGGCGGGGTTGAAAAGAACAACTTTAGAACTTGGCTCTAATGCAGCAGTTATTTTGGATAGAGACACAAATATTGATCAAATCATCGACCGCTGTGTGATGGGGGCTTTCTCCAACCAAGGCCAAGTATGTATTTCTTTACAGCGTGTGTATGCCCATGAAGATGTGTATGATCAATTTGTTGAAAAGTTTGCGGCGGCGGCAAAATTATTAAAAATAGGTGACCCGTTAAACCCTGATACGTATATATCAGCGTTAATTTCAAAAAAAGAAACAGAGCGCGCGGCATACTGGATTGAAGAAGCGAAGCAAAATGGCGCAGTGATAGCAGCTGGCGGTAAGCTTACAGAAGATGGGGTTTTAGAGCCAACTATTATAACCAATGTTGACCCGAAACAAAAGGTGTCTTGCCAGGAAGTATTTGCTCCGGTTGTAATTGTGAATAAGGTAGGTTCCGTTGAAGAAGCAATTGAATATGTAAATGATTCAAGATACGGGCTCCAGGCTGGGGTTTATACAAAAAATGTTGATAAGGCTTTGCTTGCAAGTGAAACGCTAGAAGTCGGGGCGGTGATGATCAACGACATTCCTACTTTCCGGGTAGACCATATGCCATATGGCGGTGTGAAGGAAAGCGGAACTGGACGCGAAGGGATCAAATATGCAGTTGAGGAAATGACAGAATTGAAATTAGTTGTTTGGAACCGAGGAGACAAATAATGAGCACATATAAAATTGCTGTAATACCCGGGGATGGAATCGGCCCCGAGGTATTGCAGGAAGGAATAAAGGTTTTAAATAAAATTGCAGAGTTAGATGGCAGCCTAAAGTTCGAGTACACATATTTTCCATGGGGCTGTGAGTACTATTCTAAACACGGTGTCATGATGGATGAGGATGGAATCGAAAAGCTCAAGGGCTTTGACGCCATTTTTCTAGGTGCAGTCGGATTTCCGGGTGTACCTGACCATATTTCCTTATGGGACTTGTTGTTGAAAATCAGAAAAAGCTTTGACCAATACATCAATATCCGTCCAATTAAGTTAATCAATGGCGCCCCATGTCCATTGAATGATATTAATCGGAAAGATGTGGACATGCTGTTTATCCGCGAAAACAGTGAGGGAGAGTATGCCGGGGCTGGTGATTGGTTATTTAAGGGCCAAGAAAATGAAGTCGTGCTGCAAACCGGAGTGTTTTCCCGCAAAGGCACTGAACGGGTGATCCGCTACGCTTTTGAAACAGCAAGAAAAGAAGGTAAATCTCTAACTAGTATCAGTAAGGGAAATGCCTTAAACTATTCGATGGTTTTCTGGGACCAAGTATTTGAGGAAGTCAGCAAAGACTACCCGGATGTGAAAACGGCTTCCTATCTCGTTGATGCAGCAGCGATGCTGATGATTACCGATCCGAAACGATTTGAGGTGGTGGTTACTTCAAATTTATTTGGTGATATCTTAACAGATTTAGGTGCAGCTTTAGCTGGAGGAATTGGACTGGCTGCCGGTGCAAACATTAATCCAGAAAGAAACTTCCCATCGATGTTTGAGCCAATTCATGGCTCTGCACCGGATATTGCAGGTAAAGGATTGGCTAATCCGCTGGCAACGATTTGGTCAGCGAGTCAGCTGTTAGATCACCTTGGATATGAAAACTATGGCAAGCTGGTCCTTGATGCCATCGAGGAACTGCTTGTGGAAGGCAAGGTATTGACGCCTGATATGAAGGGGACCAATTCCACCTCTGAAGTCGGTGATCAGGTGACGGAAATTCTGGCCGTTCTTATAGGTGAGAAATTAACTGTATAAATATTATTTTTTAACATAATACGCTCTAAATTATTGGAAAATTCTATTTGGTTAAAATATTTAGAGAGATTGATAGAATAAACGGAGTAACCTTTTAATTAATATATGCTAGGATAGGAGAGGATTATTGTGCAAGGAGAGACTGTCATAAAAGAGACTACTGTAAAAAAACCAAAGATTTTCACGACTATTTTCCTTATTTCTGCTTTAATTACTGCATTTTTTTCTATCTTTTCGTTAATTAGCCCGAGTACACTTGCGAAAATTATGACCTTTATTCAGAATCTATTTGCTACTCAGTATGGGTGGACTGCCATGTTAATTCCAGTTTTATGTATGGGATTTTTAGTTGCATTGGGAATTTCAAAATACGGGAAGGTCGTCATAGGCGGCAAAGATACCAAGCCGGATTATTCTATGTTTTCGTGGCTAGCGATGTTATTTACATCCTCCATTGGTATAGGAATCATTTATTTTGGCGTAAATGAGCCTCTTTATGCCTATTATTTAGCACCGAGCAGTACGGAAGCTCCAAATAAAATGGAAGCAGCCAGAGAAGCAATGGGGACAGCTCTTTACCATTGGGGTGTCTCTGTGTGGGCTATTTTTAGTGTTGTGGGTTTAGTTATGGCTTACTTCGTTACAAAACATAACATCCGCTATTTACCGGGTGATGTCATTGAAAAAAGCTTCGGAAGAAGAAAATGGGTCCCTGCAACCAAAAACACGATGAATATATTAGCCATTGTATGTTCTGCCATGACCATTGCAGCCACAATGGGGTTGGGAAGTGTACAGATTGCTACCGGGGTTAACCTGGTAATGGACATTTCTATTAAAGGAGTCCTTCCGTATTTTGTGTTAATCGTTTTGCTTATCGTCTGTTTTTTTGCATCCACAACTAAGAAAGTCGGTAAGGGAATGCAAGTGTTAGGCGATTGGAATGTCTATTTGGCCATTGTCATTTTGCTTTTTGCCATATTATTTGGACCAACGCGTTATATATTAAATCAAGTTGTGCAATTGCTGGGAACCTATATTGATCAACTGATCCCAAGAAATTTCGATATGTTTTTATTTAGTAAGGACCCTACCTATACAACCACATGGGATGTTGCCAATAATATGTGGTGGATTTCATGGACACCTTTTATGGGGGTATTCATTGCGTCTATTTCAAAAGGCAGGACGATTCGCCAATTTGCCTTCGCCACAATGACAATACCGGTACTATTTATGTTGATTTGGCATGCTTCGTTTGGTGGAATTGCCCTTTTAGATGCCGTTTTGGGAACTGGAAAAATTGCTAAGCACGCTATGGAAAGCCCAGATATGACCTTCTTTGCTATATTACAGACCATGCCTTGGCCAAAATTAACCTCCATTGCAACAATCGTACTCTTGATTATGTTTATTTCAACAACAGTGACAAGTGCCGCTTTATCATTAGCGCGAATGACAGATATAGAAGGAAAAGAAGCAGCCCCTGTTAGAAGTGGCGTGTGGGTCATACTCATGACCATTATCGCATTAACAGGTATCTTTGCTACTACATTGGGTGGAAATGATGCATTAAATGCGGTAAAATCTTTGGCCACTACTCTATCGTATCCGTATTTGTTTTTCTTTATATTAATGATCACTGCATTCATTAAACAGCTTTTGAAAGATAAGCCGCAAGTATAATTTTATGTTGAGGGGGAATACACAGGATGGATTTATATTATCTACATGGCTGGCAACTTATTGCAGAAAAAGTGCTACAAATCGGAATGTTACTTTTTATCGTGTGGAACGTAAAGTTATTATTTGAAAAAAATAATAACACTGAAGGAGACTAGAAAAATTGGAACCGAACAAATATAATGCTTACCAAATGATGACTTCTAAAATGCTAGAAACATTAACAAAACAAAATGAACTTGTTGAAGATGCATTTTCAACTGATGTAACTTTTGAAGAGATGCGTGAAAACTATGTGAAGGAAAGAAAGTTTTGGAACGAAGGCGGTCCTGAACCGGGAAAAACCTTTGATTTAGAGGTGGAAGGACCATACGGACCCATTGCAATTCGTTTTCACTACCCAATGCGAAGGACTGGAAAAGGTTCAATTGTTTATATCCATGGCGGCGGGTTTGTAGTAGGGAATCTTGACACACATAGTAAAATTATGCGCTTGTTAATGGAAGAAACGGAATCAGTCGTAATAGGCATCGACTATCACCTAGCTCCTGAATTTAAATACCCTGCACAAGTTGAAGAGTGTGCTTTTTTAGTTGATTGGTTGCGAAGTCATTCGGAAGAATATGATGTTGATAGGGATGATATTACCCTTGCAGGTGATTCAGGTGGAGCCAATTTATCCTTAGCAACGGCTTTATATTTGCGGGATACAAAGAAAGATGTGTCTTATATACGTTCTTTACTTCTTTATTACGGTGCTTATGGACTCACTGACTCGAAATCAATGCGCTTATTTGGTGGAGATTATGATGGATTAAGCCGTAAAGATTTAATGGCCTATTCAAAAATGTATCTAGGTGACGGAAATGCAGATTTACGTTACTATGACTGTTTTTCGAATGATTTAACTAAAGGAGTGCCCCCGTGCTTTATTGCTTATGGCGATTTGGATCCGCTTCAGGATGACAGTAAACTATTATATGATATATTAACATATAATAATGTTAAAGCAGAGTTAGAAGAATATAAAGGCGTGATCCATGCCTTTTTACACCATTCTCGTATTCTTCCGGAATCCAAAGAGGCAATTCAAAAAGGTGCAAATTTCTATAAATCTTGTATGAGGTAATTCCTGCTAAGCTGGTGAAACAGTCTAGTAAAATTTATAACATTAGCAGACACCACTTCCTATAAAATCTAGGAAGTGGTTTTTTGCATTTCTTTAGATTAAATATAAAAATTTTTTTCCTGTCTTCGAACTATCATAACAGGATAAACACTCGGTTCATAAATCAGGAGTTAGTTTCTGATAATAAGGAGGGCTTTGTTTTATTAGAATGATTCTGTGAAAGGAGTTGCCTGTATGATTGTTCGAAAAATAATGGCAGCAGCCTTATTTTTGTTAAACCTATTTTTAATGTGCGAAATAGAGGTACACGCAAAATCAGCACAAAGGCCGATCGTTATCCAAGGGGCAATGCCGGTCGAGGTTGACCAGTTAATTCAGGGATTAGAAAAAGTTAAAAAAGAAAAGTATGGATCGTTTGTTTTTTATAAAGGCGAAATCAACCGCTATCCGGTTATCGTTTCAAAAACAGGAAAAGGAATGGAAAATGCCGCGGCAGCTACGGCCATTGCCATCGTCAAATATCACCCGATTGCTATTATTAATCAAGGTACATCAGGCGGCCATGTTCCTGATTTACATGTTTTTGATATTGTTGTTGGAAAAAGAGTGACCAATATCGGCTCGTTTAAAACAGAAATAAGAGGGAAAAATCAAGGGATTGCCCCGACTAGGTGGATGCCTATGGACTTAACCGCTTCAGAGGAAAGTGAAGAAGAGGTAAAGGCGGGGCAAATCCGCTACTTCGAAGGAGATCAAGCATTGCTTGCTGATGCTATGAAAATAACGGACCAGTATCACAAAGGAAAAGTTGTCGAAGGTACGATCGGTTCAGCGGATGTTTGGAATAACGAAGTGGACCGAATCGCTTGGCTGAACAGCCTATTCGGCACCTTAGTGGAAGAAATGGAAGCAGCATCATCCGCCCAAGTTGCAGAAAGCTTCCAAGTCCCGTTCTTGGGGATTCGAATTGTCTCTAATAACATTGTAAACGGTGAAAAATACAACCCCGATACAGAAAAAGCAGGCCAGAGTTATGTGTATAAACTTGTTAAAACGTACATTTACAATTTAACAGAAAAGTAAGAAACATTTCCTCCGTATCATCCGTCTAATAGTTGAAATATCTGTGTCTTTTTCACAGGAATTTTCCAAAGATAAATCGAATACATAGATGGAATGTAATTATTTGGTTTTTTGAATAAGGAGGAGTCAGCCTTGGCCCATGAACAATGGAATCCCACAATAGATAAAATTCTCGCGAACATTGAAAAGGTTATGATTGGAAAAAGAAATGTCGCGGAACTAAGCCTTGTCGCGCTGCTGGCAGGAGGCCATGTTCTGCTTGAAGACGTCCCTGGTGTTGGAAAAACGATGATGGTCCGTGCCTTAGCTAAATCCGTCAATGCCAACTTTCGGAGAATCCAGTTCACTCCGGACCTGCTGCCATCAGATGTAACCGGGGTGTCCATTTATAACCCGAAGGAAATGGAATTCCAATTTCGCCCTGGCCCGCTGATGGGTAATATTATCCTCGCGGACGAGATTAACCGGACTTCGCCGAAGACGCAGTCGGCACTACTCGAAGGCATGGAGGAAGCGAGTGTCACGATTGACGGCGTGACCCACAAACTCCAAAAACCGTTTTTCGTCATGGCGACACAAAACCCAATAGAATATGAAGGTACATATCCGCTTCCGGAAGCACAGCTTGACCGCTTTTTATTAAAAATGAAGATGGGCTACCCGGACATTCAGGAAGAAATCGAAGTATTGAATCGGGCGCAAAAAGTGCCGCCAATCGAGGACCTTCAGCCTGTTATTGATCTGGAGGGCCTGCGGGCGCTGCAACAAGAGGTCAAAGACGTTTTTGTCGATGATACGATCAAGCGTTATATCGTGGATATTGTTAACCGGACAAGGGGATATGGAAGTGTATACCTCGGCGCAAGCCCAAGGGGATCCATTGCTCTGATGAAAGCTGCGCAAGCCTATGCCTTTATTTTTGGACGTGACTATGTGCTGCCGGATGATATTCAATATTTAGCGCCATACGTCCTGTCGCACCGGATTATTTTAAAGTCGGAAGCTAAATTTGAAGGGATCACCTCGGAGGAAGTGGTGAACCGTGTGGTTAACAGAGTTCCCGTTCCTGTCCAAAGGCTTGTGAAGTAAAATGAAAAAACTATGGAAATTCACCAAAAGGGCTTGGAAGTTTATCCTGTTATTTTTCTTGATCTTCCTGACCTTCTCCTATGCCATGTTCCAAGGGGGATTTGTCAGCTGGTTTCTGTTTTACAGCTTCCTGCCGTTTGCGGTTTATTGCGTTGCACTTTCCTTTTATTCTTTGAACGAACTGGAAGTCAAAAGGGTTCTGCCCAAAACGGATTACAACGCCGGGGAGCCGTTAAAAGTAACCGTCCAGATAAAAAGGTCGAAAGGCTTTCCGTTATTTTATTTAATCGTCCAAGATAACCTGGACCAATCATTAGAATATGCCGATAAAGACAGCTCCCCGAAGGCCATTCTGTTTCCCGGGTTTAAAAAAGAGTTTACCTATGAATATACCATCGATAAATTGCCGCGCGGCGAGCATTTTTTTCAAACCTTTACCCTTAGGGCAGGCGACCCGCTCGGCTTATTTGAAAAGGAAAAAACACACTCAGCTGAAGGGAAAATCATTGTCTATCCGGCCTATACCGAGCTCCTTTACCGCCCCTTTGAGCATCAGTATGACCAAGGTTTGACAGCATCCCGGGAACGGGTCCAGCGCGATACGACCATGGCGGTCGGCGTCAGGGACTACCAGCCGGGCGACCGATTTTCCTGGATTAACTGGAAGGCAACGGCCAAGCGGAATGAGATTATGACAAAAGAGTTTGAACAGCGGCAGTCTCATGATGTATTTGTGGTGATGGACTGTGTACCGGATAAACGCTTTGAAGCAGTAGTTTCGTTCACGGCCTCCTTACTAAGGGCTGTTTTGAAAAAAGGGGCGCAAACAGGTCTTCTTACCATCAGCAAGGAACGAGCCTCGTTTCCAATCAGAGGCGGGGAACAGCAGCTGCAACAGCTTTTCTATCATCTCGCCAAAATCGAGGCAAAAAGCTTTTCACCGCTAGAAAAGGTCATTGAAGCAGATGGCCTATTTATTCAGCAAACCGTTTCATTCATGCTCGTCACAGCCCAGTTAACCAAGCCTTTGATTGAAAAAGCCAGCTTTCACGGCCAAAGAAAAGGGGCGATTACCCTTTTCCTTATCAAAGGTGAACATGAAGCGCCTGACGGCAATGAACGCTCGCTCATTGGAGTTGCAAACGCCCGCGGCGTCCGAGTGATATTGGTTCATGACGGTCATTTCGAAGCTGCCTTCTCGGAGGTGACGTTATATTAATGAAAAGAGATCTCCCAACCCTTCTTTTATATACCTTTGGATTTTTGTTGCTATGGGAATGGCTTAGGCCGGTGGAACAATTAACAGATACGGACCATATTGAAATATTTATTGTTTTTTTGATTATTGCGTTTGCCCTGTCCTATCTGCAAATGAGATGGTTTTGGCAATGGTTGATTAAGATTGCTTTCATTCTTTTTTCGATTAATCGGTTCCACTACGAGGGAGGTTTTTTTCACTCCGGGTGGTTAGGGTCCTTTTCCGAAGATATCATCAATAACTTATGGTCCATTGTGGCTAGGAACTGGAATGAGCTATCGAATGAATTCCGCACCCTGCTGTTTTTTATCTTGATGTGGATCATGGTCTATCTCATCCATTATTGGCTACTAAGGCAGCAGCGGATTTTTATCTTTTTCTTTATGACGTTACTGTTTATCACGGTTCTCGATACGTTTACCATCTATGATGCCAAATTTGCTATCGTCCGGACTGTGGCAGCTGGATTTGCGGTGATGGGCATGCTGACGTTTTTCCGCATCAACCGAAGAGAAAATATCAACAGCGACTCCGCATTTATAAAAAAATGGATGGTGCCGCTTGTTATTATGGTTGCCTTAAGTGTGATTGTTGGAATTGCTGCCCCGAAGGCAGCGCCGATTTGGCCCGACCCGGTTCCTTATTTAAAAGCGGCGGGTAACAAGGGAGGCGGAGATGGCATCGGCGGTATCAGCCGGATTGGCTATGGGACGAATGACTCCCATTTGGGCGGTCCGTTTATTGCGGATGATACCACTGTTTTTACGGTTGAGTCGAATGGCAAGAATTATTGGAAGGTTGAAACGAAGGATGTATATACCGGAAAGGGCTGGCTTGCATCGGGATCGACAACCATTGATTTTAGACAGTCTGATTTAGTGCCGGTATTATCTATTCCAGGTAATGTGGAAACCACCAATGAAACAGCTAAAGTTAAGCCGGCTGGAGAGTTTGTTTCTTTTGTTGTTTATCCGGCCGGAATTCAAAAGTTCATCGATTTCCAACCAAAGCTGCCTGAACAATATCCGATTCAAATTGATACAAATACGGAGAAAATCAGAAATATCGGCAATGTGGATTATACCGTTGACTTTAAAGTGCCTAAATACAAAGCTGTAGATTTAAGAAAAACGACAGGCTATGACCCGGCTGTGATGAACGAGGAGTTTTACAAAAGGTATACCCAGATTCCGGAAGAGCTGCCGCCGAGAATCAAACAATTAACAGAAGAGGTCACCGCATCCGAAACGAATTGGTTCGATAAGGCAAGAGCGGTCGAGCGGTATTTTGGAAATACAGAATTCACCTATGACCAGAAAAATGTTGCGATCCCAGGGGGAAAAGACGATTATGTGGACCAATTTTTATTCGATACGAAAACAGGGTACTGCGATAATTTTTCCAGCTCAATGGCCGTCATGCTCCGCTCGATTGGCATTCCAACCCGCTGGGTAAAGGGATTTACGGGAGGAGAGTTCCTAGAATACAGCCGGGATGACGAAACGAAGGAGCTTTACACAATCACTAATAATAATGCTCATTCCTGGGTAGAGGTATTTATCCCGACACAAGGCTGGATTCCCTTTGAACCGACAAAAGGGTTCTCAAACAGTATTAACATTAACTTTACATCAGGGCAGACTTCCACAAATACGCAAACCCCTGCGCCTGCACCTGTTAAAAAACCGGAAAAGAAGCCGCTCGAAGAAACAGCAAATGTAAAGAAAGATAACTCCTTTGATATCAGGGATATCTGGAGAAATATTCAGTTGTTCTTCAAAAATGAGTGGAAATGGATTGTGTTTGGCGGCGTGCTTGCTGCTGCTGTTATTGCGCTTTTGTATCGAATTCGCGGCAAATGGTTCCCGTATCTCGTCATGCTGCGGTACCGTTTTAGGAAAAAGGATGAAACCATTGGTGCAGCCTACTTGATTTTACTAAGTCAGCTCGCCCGTTACGGGTTAAAACGTAAGGAAAATCAAACACTTCGTAACTATGCCCACTATATCGACACGTTCTTCTCGACGAGGGAAATGACGCGCTTAACGCACCGTTATGAGCAGTACATATACAATCAAAGCCTGCCCGAGGGAAGCTGGAAGGAAGCGCGGGAATTGTGGGAAAATTTAATCAAAAAGACTATCGCTTGACCAAAAAAACAACCTATTGTTACAATATGGTGTAATTTAATAGGTGTAAACCTTCATATATCCTCGAAGATAGGGTTCGAGAGTCTCTACCGGGCCGCCGTAAAGGGCCTGACTATGAAGGCAGAATTGGTTAAGTATAATCTTTTACGAGAAAACTAGAATTCTGCCTTCCTTTTTCTTATGGGCGGGAATTCTAGTTTTTTTATTTTTTTATGAAAAAACGGGAAAAACTAAACTAACTTTTATAAAAATAGGGGTGGGCATGTTGTCTGGAAAGCAAGATATGATTGTCGTGTTAGACTTTGGAAGTCAGTATAATCAATTAATCACACGCCGAATTCGCGAGTTTGGTGTCTACAGCGAACTTCATCCGCATACAATTACAGCAGAAGAAATCCGTAAGATGAATCCGAAGGGAATTATCTTTTCCGGCGGGCCAAACAGCGTATATGACGAAAATTCCTTCCGCTGCGACAAGGAAATTTTTGAAATGGGTCTGCCGATTCTTGGCATTTGTTATGGTATGCAGTTAATGACCGTTCATTTTGACGGCAAGGTTGAAAAAGCGACGCACCGTGAGTATGGAAAAGCTACAATGAAGGTAGAAAATCAATCAGCGCTATTTGGCGGTCTGCCGGAAGAGCAGGTTGTCTGGATGAGCCACGGCGATCTTGTTGTGGAAGCGCCGGCAGGGTTTACTGTTGATGCAACAAGCCCATCCTGTCCGATTACTTCGATGAGCAATGCGGACAGAATGCTTTATGCTGTTCAATTCCATCCGGAAGTGCGCCATTCTGTTTATGGTAATGAACTTTTAAAGAATTTCGTATTCAATGTTTGCGACTGCAGCGGCGATTGGTCAATGGAGAACTTCATTGAAATGGAAATGGAAAAAATCCGTACAACTGTCGGAAATAAAAAAGTTCTGTGTGCGCTAAGCGGCGGGGTAGACTCCTCGGTTGTTGCCGTATTAATTCATAAAGCCATTGGCGATCAGTTAACCTGTATTTTTGTCGATCACGGCTTATTACGGAAAAACGAAGCAGACAGCGTTATGAAGACATTCTCTGAAGGCTTCCATATGAATGTCATCAAGGTAGATGCTAAAGAACGCTTCTTATCAAAGTTAGAGGGTGTTTCTGACCCTGAGAGAAAGCGGAAAATTATTGGCAATGAATTTATTTATGTGTTTGATGATGAATCGGCCAAGCTTGAGGGCATTGAATTCTTAGCACAAGGAACGCTTTATACCGATATTATCGAGAGCGGTACAGCAACAGCGCAAACGATTAAATCTCACCATAATGTTGGCGGGCTTCCTGAGGACATGCAATTTAAATTAATCGAACCATTAAACACTTTATTTAAAGATGAGGTACGTGCCTTAGGTACTGAGCTTGGAATTCCAGATGAGATTGTCTGGAGACAGCCATTCCCGGGACCGGGCCTTGGCATTCGTGTCCTTGGTGAAATCTCGGAAGATAAATTAGAAATCGTCCGCGAATCAGATTGGATTCTCCGCGAGGAAATTAAAAAGGCAGGGCTTGACCGCGATATTTGGCAATACTTCACCGTGCTTCCAGATATACGCAGCGTCGGTGTCATGGGGGATACCCGTACGTATGATTATACAATCGGGATTCGCGCAGTCACCTCGATTGACGGCATGACTTCTGACTGGGCACGGATTCCGTGGGATGTCCTTGAAGTCATTTCAACAAGAATCGTAAACGAGGTCCCGCACATCAACCGCGTTGTCTATGACATCACCAGCAAGCCACCTGCAACAATTGAATGGGAATAAGAGGAAGTGAAAAAACGAACGATGCTAAAAATATTTTTTAGTATCGTTCGTTTTTATTGTTTACAAACATAAAAAACGCTGTTAAAATAAAAAAAGTCAAATGAAGATATTGTCGAATTGCGTCGTATAATATTGGGGATATGGCCCAAAAGTTTCTACCGAGCCACCGTAAATGGCTTGACTACGAGGCAGTGTTTAATAGAGAGGCATTTTTATTCTTTTCTCTGTTTTCACCTGCCAAGAGTCAACGTTCCGGTAGAATGCCGGAACGTTTTTTTGCATAAAATAAGGGAAAAAACAGGGGGAATAAAAATGCAAAAGTACTTTGAGTTTGAAAAAGTAGGCACAAATTACCGCCGCGAATTTATGGGCGGACTGACTACGTTTTTAGCAATGGCTTATATTTTGGTTGTTAATCCATTAACGCTGTCACTTGCATCTGTTAAAGATCTTCCTGATGCAATGAGAATGGATTATGGAGCAGTGTTTGTAGCTACAGCATTAGCATCGGCATTAGGTTCGATTATTATGGGTCTTCTCGGTAAATATCCGCTTGCGTTAGCACCGGGGATGGGATTAAATGCTTTCTTCGCTTATACAGTGGTACTAGGAAGCGGAATTCCTTGGCAGCATGCTTTGGGTGCTGTATTCATTTCCGGCGTATTCTTCTTTTTACTGACGCTGACAGGTCTTCGGGAGAAAATTATTAATGCCATTCCAATTGAATTGAAACATGCAGTTGGTGCTGGTATCGGTTTATTTATTACCTTTGTCGGATTACAGAGTGCTGGAATTATCGTGAACAATGATGCAACACTTGTTGGTCTGGGAGATTTGTCAGCCCCAGGGACATTATTGGCCATTTTTGGCATCTTAGTAACAGTTATCATGATGACAAGAGGAATTAGTGGTGCGGTATTCTACGGAATGATCATCACAGTAATCGTAGGAATGATTTTTGGCGAAATTAAAGTTCCTGACAAAGTTATTGGCCATGTACCAAGTATCTCACCAACCTTTGGTGCTGCGTTTTCTTCCTTTGGAGACAGTTCGTTCTATACAACAGCTATGCTTGGTATTATCCTTACCTTCTTGTTTGTGGATTTCTTTGATAACGCAGGGACACTTGTTGCGGTTGCCGGTCAAGCAGGATTAATGAAGGATGGCAAACTTCCAAATGCAGGAAGAGCCTTGGTTTCTGACTCTGTTGCTTCAACTGTCGGTGCTGTACTTGGAACATCAACAACCACCTCGTATATCGAATCAACAGCGGGGGTTGCTGCTGGTGCCAGAACAGGATTTGCGTCACTGGTAACTGCTGCATTATTTCTTTTATCATTATTCTTCTTCCCGGTATTATCAGTCATTACAGCACCGGTTACTGCTCCTGCATTAATTATTGTTGGGGTACTGATGGTTTCTTCTTTAGGAAAAATTGACTGGACTAAGTTTGAAATTGCCGTTCCGGCGTTTTTAACCATCATTGCAATGCCGCTTTCTTACAGTATCGCAACTGGAATCGCGATCGGTTTCATCTTCTATCCGGTTACCATGCTGGTAAAGGGCAGAGCGAAAGAAATTCATCCGATTATGTACTTCTTCTTTGTTATCTTTGTACTGTATTTTATTTTCTTAAAATAAATCCTTTATAAAGGAGCTGTGGATATTTTTCACAGTTCCTTTTTTGTCGTTGACTTCCTGATGGGCGTCTTTTAGTATGGTAATACTGATTGTTTTTATTCGAAATGAGGATTAAGGGTATGGCAAAACTTCAGATAAATAAAGCTTTAAATAATAATGTATTGATTGCTGAACACCCTGCCTACAAGGAAGTTGTCATTATCGGCAAAGGCATTGGCTTTAACCGTAAACAGGGCGATTTTATAGATACGGAAAAAGTTGAAAAACTTTTTGTACTTAAAAATGAAAAAGAGCAGGAAAACTATATTAAACTTCTTCCTTTTATTGACCAAAATGTTCATGAAGTAATCATTTCCGCCATTAACCTAATAAAGCAGCGTACTCGTTCAGAGTTAAATGAACATATTCATGTTGCTTTAACCGATCACTTAATGTTTGCGCTAACGCGTGTCTCGCAAGGGATGGAAATGGGAAATCCATTCTTGGTCGAAACGAAAGCGCTCTATCGTCATGAATATGAGGTGGCGAAGGAAGTCGTGGAATTGATTAAAGATAGAACCGGTATTGAACTTCCGGTGGGTGAGATTGGTTTTATTGCTCTCCACATTCATAGTGCCATAACGAATAAGAATCTTTCTGAGGTTAATCAGCATTCCCAGTTGATCAGCAGATTAGTGGATATGGTGGAAGAGCAGTTACTGGTTGAAATTGATAAGGAAAGCATTGATTATATGAGGCTTGTCCGCCATCTTCGTTTTACGATAGAACGTGTCAGAAATGGGGAAAAAGTGGAAGAGCCAGAAAAAATCGCTTCCCTATTGAAGGATGAATATCCGGTGTGCTATAATCTTGCATGGAAGCTCATTAAGGTAATGCAGCAAGCTTTAAAAATGAAAGTGTTCGATGCAGAAGCTGTCTATCTGACGATGCATTTGCAGCGGCTGCAAAACAAATTTAAATAGTCATCCATTTACGTGTTACTGATTCGATCAGGCATGAGTAAAAAATTGATTGAAATGAGGATGTATGGGAACTCTATACCCATATCTTCATTCAATTGGTCTTTTGCTCATGCCTTTTTTGCGTCTTTTTTATAAAAAGCATTCATTTAATGAGCTAGAATACAATTTCAGGAGGTTTAAATATGTTTAAGAGAGCTTTTGGCGTCTTACAAAAAGTCGGTAAAGCATTAATGTTACCGGTTGCATTACTGCCGGCTGCAGGGATCCTGCTGGCGTTAGGTGCAGCGCTTGTTAACCCGGCCTTATTAAATTTGGCACCTTTCTTAGATAATGAAGGGGTCAGAATGGTTGCTAATGTAATGAAAAATGCCGGAGATATTGTCTTTGGTAACCTGCCGTTGCTATTTGCTGTCGGGGTTGCTGTCGGATTAGCTGGCGGAGAAGGTACAGCCGGACTTGCAGCGATTATCGGCTACTTGATTATGAATGTCACAATGGGGACAGTTTTAGGAATTGATGCAAAGGATATTAATGGCACGAGCTATGTTAGTGTCCTCGGGATTCCTACCCTCCAGACAGGTGTATTTGGCGGGATTATCGTTGGTATTATCGCCGCAGGATTATATAATAAGTTCTTTGAAATTGAGTTGCCTTCTTATTTGGGATTCTTTGCCGGTAAACGGTTTGTTCCGATTATTACGGCAGGAACAGCTATCATTTTGGGTTTAATCATGTTGGTTATTTGGCCTCCAATCCAGCACGGATTGAATGCGTTCTCTAATAACATGGTAAATGCAAACTTAACGCTTTCGGCGTTTGTCTTTGGGGTTATTGAGCGTTCATTAATTCCTTTTGGACTGCATCATATTTTCTATGCTCCATTCTGGTATGAGTTTGGCAGCTATACAACTCATGCTGGTGAGGTAGTTCACGGTGACCAGCGAATCTTTATGGCTCAGATTTCAGACCACGTGAAGAATTTGACTGCCGGTACGTTTATGACAGGTAAATTCCCGTTCATGATGTTCGGTCTTCCAGCTGCAGCGCTTGCTATCTATCATGAAGCAAGACCAGAGAAGAAAGTATTTGTCGGGGGCTTAATGGCATCTGCTGCCTTAACTTCTTTCTTAACAGGTATCACTGAACCGATTGAATTCTCATTCCTTTTCGTAGCACCTGTGCTATTCGGAATCCATGCCATTTTTGCTGGATTGTCATTTATGACGATGCACCTGTTAAATGTAAAAATCGGGATGACTTTCTCGGGAGGTTTAATTGACTACATTCTATTCGGGTTGATTAACCCGCAAACGCATGCTTGGCTTGTTATTCCTGTCGGTCTTGTGTTTGCTGTTATTTATTACTTTGGTTTCCGTTTCGCGATTCGCACGTTTAATTTGAAAACACCAGGCCGCGAACTGGAGGAAGAAGAAAACCAGGCGCCGACTGGCAAAGCAAGCTCAGGCGATTTAGCCTCTAATATATTAGATGCCATGGGCGGCAAAGCAAATATTGCTCACTTAGACGCATGTATTACCCGCCTTCGTGTATCCGTTAATGATATTAAAGACGTGGACAAAAATGAATTGAAGCGGCTTGGGGCAGCGGGTGTCCTTGAGGTCGGCAATAATATTCAGGCTATCTTCGGCCCGCGTTCTGAAACGATTAAGGGTCAAATGAAGGATATAATGGAAGGAAAGCGTCCGCGCACAACCGCTGTCAATGCGCCGGAAAAAGGCGTGCAGCAGCAAATTGAAGAGGTAAACCCTGAAGCGCTTCAATCTGAACATAAGGGTGAAGATGTATTTGTTTCTCCTATTAAAGGGGAAATCAAACCGATCACTGAAGTACCGGATCAAGTATTTGCAGGTAAAATGATGGGTGATGGCTTTGCAATTGTTCCTGAGGAAGGCATGGTTGTATCTCCTGTCGATGGTAAAATTGTTAACCTGTTCCCAACCAAGCACGCCCTAGGCATTCTTTCTGATAACGGCCGTGAAATTCTTGTTCACGTAGGTATCGACACGGTTAACCTGAAGGGTGAAGGCTTTGAAACATTGGTGTCTGAAAATGACCGTGTAACAAAAGGCCAGCCGCTGTTAAAGTTTGATATTGCCTATATTAAGGAGCATGCCAAATCAACGATTACACCAATCGTCTTTACTAATTTAACTGAAGGCGAAAAAGTAGTTATTGAAAAGCAGGGGCTTGTAGACATAAAGCAAGAAGGTATTATTAAAATAACAAAGTAATGTATTAGGTTACCGGCTCTTTATAAGGGCCGGTTATTTTTTTTGAAAAAAGTCTATATAAACAGTTGACGAATTTAATCCAGGGTGATAATATATTAAAGCAGTCGTTACCGACGAGTTAACAACAAATTGATAGTGAATACTTCAAAAAAGTAGTTGACTTCGAGAAAACGATGTGATATATTAATAGAGTTGCTTCTGACGAAGCGATTTTAAAAAATAGTTCTTTGAAAACTAAACAAACAAAAACGTCAACAAACAATAATTATTCATTTCTTTTGAAGTGAAGCCAACGTAACATTTTTGAGCTAATCAACTCAACTTTATTG